>JAJZVJ010000270.1 GCA_021845705.1 bacterium | reverse complement strand
CCGATCTCTCCTGAACACGAAAACCCTCGAACTGGTCCAGGACTTCGTCGTCGAAGGCGACGCTTCCAGCACCCACATCCTCAACGCCGTCAGCCCCGCCTTCACCGGCAGCTTCCCCTTCACCAAATGGATAATCGACTCCCGCCTGAGCTAATTAAATAAGAAAATCAGAGAGGATGGCCGGTGTGTTCCCTGCGCACCCTTTGGGGAAGGGTGGCCCCGACGCACCTCACTTCAGGACCAGCATCACCATCACCTGCGCGGAGAGCACGCGCAGTATCATCACCAGCGGGTAGACCGTGGCGTACGACATGGCCGAGAGGTTCGACGAGCTGAGGCTGTTGGCGAAGGCGAGCGCGGGGGGATCGGTCATGGACCCGGCCAGCATGCCGCAAAGGGAGACATAGTTCAGCTTGAGCCTGGCTTTAGCGAATATGCCCACTATCAGCAGCGGCAGCACCGTTATCAGGAAAGAGAAGAGCACGATGTACATCCCGTTGCCGTTGAGCAGGGTCTCGAAGAACTTGCCGCCGGCCTTCAGGCCCACGCAGGAGAGGAACAGCACTATCCCCAGCTCGCGCAGCATCAGGTTGCCGGCGGGCGGCAGGTACCAGTTGAGCGGACCGATGTGCTGGACATAGCTAAGGAGTATGGCCATGATAAGCGGCCCGCCGGCAAGGCCGAGCTTTACCGTCCCCGAAAGGCCGGGTATCGTGAGAGGAATGGTGCCGAGCAATACTCCGGCGGCTATGCCGATGAAAGCCGGGATAAGCTGCGGGTGGTTCAGGTCCTTAGGGGAATTGCCGAGCGTTTCCGCCGCTTTGGCCACGGAGGCCTCTTCTCCGACCAGCACCAGGTTATCCGCGAACTGGAGCACATAAGTGTCCGACACCAGGAATTCCACGTCGGCGCGCGCTACGCGGGTGGCCAGCACGTCATACCTGGCTTCCAGGCCCAGCTCTTCCAGCGTCTTGCCTATTACTTCCTTATGCGTGACTATCACGCGCGAATGAATTATGCGGCTGGGCATCTTTTTCAGGTCCATCCCGCTGCCCGAGCCCACCACCACCGTGAACTTGCGGATATTCTCCGCGAGCCCCACGGCAAGCAGAACGTCGCCGAGATGGATGACGGTGTCGTCGTGCGCCACGCCCAGCAGCCCGGCATGATAAGTCCGCGAGACCACCACTCCCAGCTCGCTTATGGCCGGGATGTCCTTTACCTGCAGGCCCTCCAGGTTCTTGTTCTCCACCGTGATGCTCGCGTTTATAAGCGCCGAGGCCGCCTTGTCGGAATGGACCAGGAGCATATCACGGGCGGCCTGCTCTTTGAAGATGCGGCGTATCAGCAGCATGGCCGCGATAATGCCCAGGATAGCGCCCGGATAGGCCAGGGCGTAGCCCACGGAGGCGCTGTTGGCCGCTTCCGGGTTCACCGCGCCAAGGGTCTGCTGGGCCGCCGCCAGGGAGGGGGTATTGGTTACGGCGCCGGCGTACATCCCGACGGCTGTGGCGATGTTGAACCCGGCGAATTTCGCCACGGCAAGCGTGACGGCGACGCCGCCCAGCACCACGCCGGCGGCCAGCAGGTTCAGTTGTATGCCCTGTTTACGGAAGGAGGAAAAAAAACCTGGCCCGACCTGGGTCCCGATAGAGTAAACGAAGAGTATCAGGCCGAAATCCCGCAGGAACTCCATGATCTCCGGGTTTATTGCGAGCCCCACGTGCCCCGCCAGGATGCCGGAGAAGAGCACGCCGGCGATCCCTAGGTTAATACCGAAGACTTTAATATTCCCGAGCGCCAGCCCGGACGAAGCGACCAGCATGATCACAAAAACGGACCAGGCCGCGGATTGAGGCGAAAAAAGCTGCGAAAAGAAGGACATACACTCTCCATGGGCGGCTGCATACTTATTCTAGCAAAATGATTCCGCCGTTCCGTCCCAGTTTAACTACTACCGGCATTAGGTAATATAATATTATGTAAACAGCGCCCCACAAGCATAATGGAGAGAACATGATTTCTAAAGCTGAAAATCGCAACGCCTGGCTCTTTGTCCCTTCCACCTATTTCGCCGAAGGCCTGCCTTACATACTCATCAACTCGGTTTCGGTCATCATCTACAAGAACATGGGCGTCTCCAACGCCGAGATGGCGTTCTGGACCAGCTGGTTGTACCTGCCCTGGGTGATAAAGATGCTCTGGGGCCCCATGGTGGACATGTACGGAACCCGCCGGGGCTGGGTGGTCTGGACGCAGCTGATACTCGCCTGCTGCCTCGGGGCCTCGGCCCTGTCGCTGGCCGGGCAGCATTTCTTCGCCGTCTCGCTGGTCACGTTCGCGGCCGGGGCTTTCGTCTCCGCCACGCACGATATAGCCGTGGACGGCTTCTACATGCTGGGGCTGACCAGCGAGGACCAGGCTCTCTTTGTCGGAATACGCTCCATGTTCTACCGCTTCGCCATGATCTTCGGCACCGGCTTCCTGGTCTACCGCGCCGGCAAGCTGCAGGAGGCGGGCAGCAGCGCCGCGGCCAGCTGGGGCACGATGCTCACGGTCTCGGCCGTATTATTCCTGGCGCTGTTCGTTTATCACAAATTCATGCTGCCCTGCCCGGCCGAGGACGTGCCCAAGGCCGAGGCCGCTCCCCGGGAAATAATGCGCTCGGTCGCCGCGCTGGCGGCCTATCTCGCCGCGGCCGGCCTGCTGATCTGGCTTTTTAACAGCCTGGGCGGTATGTGGACGAAACTCGGGGCGGCCGCCCTGCTGACCGCGGCGCTGGTGTTCGCCTGCCGGCTGTATTTTTTCCCTTATATGAAGGCGCAGCTGGCGAAGGAAGGCAGTTCCTTCAACGAAGCGTTCATAGCCTACTTCACGATGGACGGGATCGGCTACATTGTAGCCTTCATCCTGCTCTACCGCCTGGCCGAGGCCATGCTCCTCAAGCTCACCCAGCCCTTTTTGCTCGACGCCGTTTCCAGCGGAGGGCTGGGCATCCCGACCGCGGAAGTAGGGGTCATCTACGGGACAATAGGCATGCTGGCTCTCGTGGTCGGAGGGATCCTTGGCGGCTGGCTTGTATCCAGGTACGGCTTCCGCCGCTGCCTCTGGCCTATGGTCCTGGCGCTGCACGCACCCGACGTATTCTATCTCTACATGTCCTACGCCCAGCCGGCCCTGGAAAAGGCGGTCGTCTTCGGGCGCAGCATTCCTTTCGGCCCGGTGCCGCTGCTGGTGGCCGCGGAACAGTTCGGCTACGGGATCGGGTTCACCATATTTACCGTTTACCTGATCATGATCTCCAAGGGCAAATACAAGACGGCTAACTACGCTATCTCGACCGGCATAATGGCGCTGGGCATGATGGTCCCCGGCATGGTGAGCGGCATCCTGCAGGAACATCTCGGATACCGCCACTTTTTCCTGGCTGTCTGCCTTCTGACGATACCGGGCATCCTGGTCATCTTCAAACTGCCTATGAAGGCGGAAGAAAAGACGGCCTGACCGGGGCCCGGCGGAAAATGAACGGGGGGCGGCTTATACGGCCGCCCTCCGTATTTTCGCGCCGCGTCAGCTTTTTTGCGGGACGGAACAATTAGGAAGGCATTCCTGCGGGCAGCTCCCGGCACAAGGCTCGATGTGTATGGTGACCTTGGAATCCGAGAGCACTTTTTCTATATCTTCTATTATGCGGTCCGTAAGGGCGTGCGCCTTTTCTACAGGCATGCTGCCGTCGACAAGGATATCGAACTCTATGAATTTCGTGTGTCCGGCCTTGCGGGTACGCAGGGTCTTGAAGCTGATGACCCCGTGCTGTTTTTTTATCAGCCCGGCTATTTTAATATTGTCGTCTTCCGGCAGCGAAGCGTCCAGCAGGTCGCCGAGGGACTGCACCGTAAGGTCATAAGCGGCCTTTATGATCAGCAGGGCGACCGCTATGGCGGCCAGCGGGTCTATCCAGTGCACATGATGCCCGGCCCAGACCAGTTCTATCAGCCAGATAAGGGCGAGGCCGCCCATAACGCCCAGGGAGGTATAAACGTCCGTGCGCAGATGCCAGGCGTCGGCTTTTATAGCGATAGAGTCCGTCTCGTTCCCGACCTTGAAAAGCATCTGCGAAACCGCCATGTTCACGAAGGAAGAAAGGCCCATTACCAAAATGCCCCAGCCGACCTGGTCCAGGGGGGCGGGATGGACGAGCTTTTTTACGGCCTCAAGTATGATCCAGGCGGCCGCGAGAAAGATCAGGATAGCTTCGACGAAGCCGGAGATGTTCTCGAATTTGCCGTGGCCGTAGTGGTGGTCACGGTCGGCCGGCTGGGCAGATGAGCGCACCAG
>JAJZVJ010000269.1 GCA_021845705.1 bacterium | reverse complement strand
CGTGCTGGATTTCACCGCCTGCATAGCCGCACTCAAGAGGTAACATGTTCAAACCGGTCCAGCTCTTCGCCGACTGGCTGGTTTACAGCCTTCTGCGCCTCGGCCGCGAGACTCTCGCGGGCGGAGCCGCGGACTTCTTCGTCTTCGAGACGATAAAGATATTCATCCTGCTGGCCGGCATAATATTCGCGGTCTCAATGATCCGCTCCTACCTGCCCCCGTCCAGGATCAGGGAGATAATACTCAGAAAAAGCCGCTTCTCCGGGCATTTGTGGGCGGCCGCCCTCGGCATCATCACTCCCTTCTGCACCTGCAGCGCCATCCCGCTGTTCCTGGGCTTCATCCAGACCGGCATCCCGCTCGGCGTCACCTTCTCCTTCCTCGTCGCCTCGCCCATGATAAACGAAGTAGCGCTGGTAATGCTGTTCGGCATGTTCGGGGTTAAAATTGCGCTGGTCTACGCCGCGAGCGGGTTCGTCATAGCCGTGGCCTCGGGGCTGATAATAGGCTGGCTGAACCTGGAACACCTGCTGGAAGGCTTCGACCTTTCCAAAAGGATACAGAACGTGGCCTTCGGGACGGAAATGCCGCGGGCGGAACGCTTCGCCTACGCCCGGGAATACACGAAGGATATCCTGAAAACGGTGTGGCCGTACGTGCTCATCGGCATAGGCCTGGGCGCCTGGATACACGGCTACGTGCCCGAAAACTTCCTCGCGCGCTGGGCCGGGCCGGATAAATGGTACGCGGTGCCGCTGGCTACGCTGGTGGGCATCCCGCTCTATTCCAACGCCGCCGGGGTGATCCCGCTGGCGAGCTCTTTGACGGAGAAAGGCGTGGCGCTGGGTACTACGCTCGCCTTCATGATGGCCGTGACGGGGCTTTCGCTGCCTGAGTTCATGATATTGCGGCGCGTGATGAAAGTGAAACTGCTGCTCGTCTTTTTCGGCATAGTCGGCGCGGGCATTCTGTTCACGGGCTTTTTGTTCAATTACCTGATGAAATAAGGAGTTCAGCGTATGAAAAAAATACAGATACTCGGCATGGGGTGCGCTAAATGCAACAAGCTTTATGCGGCGGCCGAAGCCGCGGCCAAAGCGCTGGGGATAGAGTACGAGATGGAAAAGATAGACGACATTGACCGCATCACGGAGAGGAACGTGATGATGACCCCCGCGCTGGCGGTAAACGGCGAGGTGAAGTTCGCGGGGCGCGTGCCGTCCGCCGGGGACCTTGAAAAAATAATCGCAGGGCCGAAATAAGACGGCGGAACAATGCGCCAGAGGTGTCTGTGTCTCTCCGGGATATGTTCGGGATTATTTAAAAACACTGCCGTAGGCATGAGCGGTCAGCAGCAGGAGCCGTCGCCGCAGCCGCAGTCCGGCTCGGTGCCGCGCAGGAACCCGGTGATGACGGCGGCGGCGCAGCCGACGCCTTTTTTAAGCGTGATGGCCTGCACGGGGCAGTTGCCGGAGCAGGCGCCGCATTCCATGCAGAGATCGGAGTCGAGGATGGCGGCCTTGCGGGCCTCCAGCTTGAAGACCGCGTGCGGACAAACCTCAACGCACATGCCGCAGCCTATGCATTTATCCACGTCCAGCTTCAGCGTGGAAACGCCCTTCAGATACCTCAGCGCCATAACACACCCCCGAGCAGCATAAGCAGGCCGGCCGCAGCGCACACAGCCTGCGCCGGCAGCGCCGCGCGCATCTCCTTCATTACCCCCGACAACGAAGTATAGGTCGAACAGCCTGTGAACTGCAAAACAATGAACGAAGCCGCCGGGACGTACAGCATAACCCGCGCCGCCAGCGGCAGCGGCCCGAGGCGCAGTAAAGGGAACGCCGCGGTTATGCCTAAAAGCCCGGCAAAGGCGCCTTTTACCGCGAAGCTCCTCCCCGGCAGCCAGGGCAGCAGCGCCGGGGCCAGCGCGGTGGAAGCAAGAAGGGTGAATACCGTTAGGAGTGCGTCGCTCCGGGCCCCAAGGAAATAAAACAGCAGGGCGGCGGGCAGCAAATATTTCCCGAAATAGACCAGTTCCATGGGGGCAAGTATTATCCGGTCCTCGAAACCGAACCGGACCAGCCGCATTTGCGGCGTAGCCTTATTGCCCAGCCGCAAAAATTCCGGAATGTCGCCGGCCCTGACCGGGCCGTAGACTACGGAGAAGCCGGTATACGCTTTTACTCTATGGGCGCTGACGCCGGGGGCGCCCAGCTGGGGGAGGATAATTCTTCTGTGGGACACAAGCTTACCCAGGCCTGTTTCCCGGATAGAACGCGTAAGCTCCAGCGTGCCGAAAGTGCCTTTGCCGGCGGCGCACCAGACGTTTATGCCTTTGGTATCAAGCACCAGCAGCCAGGCGCTCACGCCCTTAAGATTTCTCCTTAGCGCGTCGAAGCTTGGCTTGTAATTGGCGGTGGCGAAGACGGGGGACCCGGCCGAAGGACCCTCTAGGGCGTAAAGCCCCGGCTTTATCCCGAGGCGGTAGCGGTTAATGCCCCAGCGGGCTTTCCACGCGGCAAGCCTGTCGGCGAAGGCGTACTCGGAGGAAGCCGGTTCAAAGCCGCCGGCCGGGACGGGGGTTTCTTTGGGCATCAGCAGCGTTACTTTTTGTGATCGTTCCATAGGCTGGTATAGTTACAACGAACTTGACTGGCCGCTCATATATGCATATAATAGCATATATGGCAAAAGAAAGAACGGGTTTTGACGCCTGCGTTATAGCGCTTAAGGCGCTGGGCGACCCCAACCGCCTGCGAGCGGCGGCGCTGCTGGCCTACGCCGGGCGCGAGCTGTGCGTATGCGAACTGGTGGACGCGCTGGGCGAGAGCCAGTACAACGTCTCGCGCTACCTGGGCGCGCTGTGCGCCGCGGGGATGATCCGGAAAGAGAAAAAAGGCCGCTGGGCCATGTACACGCTGGCGGGGAGAGGCCCGCTTTATGAGTATATAATGAAACTGGTACAGCCGATGCCTTGCTGCGGGCCTATCGCCAGAGATATCGCCCGGCTTAAGAAGCGGCTGGTCCTGCGCGAAAAAGGCGTCTGCGTGGTAGGCTGCAACTGCTGAGATGGCATTAAAAGAAATAAGCACCGGAGGAACAAGAAAATGGAAATTAAAGATGCCGCGATAGAGAAGCTAAAGAACCTTATTGAAAAAGTAAAGAAAGGCGCCTGCCTGCGCGTCTTTATGGCCGACGGCTGCTGCGGCCCCTCGGTAGCAATGGACCTTGTGGAGAAACCGGATAAGGACGACCAGGAAATGGTTAAAAAAGACTTCAAGTTCTATGTGCACAAAGACGCGCTGCTGCACCTGGCGAACGCCACTATCGACTGCGACAAGGAAGGGGAAATAATCGTGACAGGCCTGCCGCACGCCCATCAGCACGACGGCGATTGCTGCCACTAAACTTGGGGAGGCTACATGAAAGTTCTTTTTTTGTGCACTGGTAACTCCTGCCGCAGCCAGATGGCGGAGGGCTGGGCCAAAACGCTGCTGGCCGGTAAAGTGGAGCCATTCTCGGCGGGAACCAGGCCCGGAAGGGAAGTGGACACCCGCGCTGTTAAGGTAATGGCCGAGGCAGGGGTGGATATCTCCGGCGGCAGCCCCAAGAGCGTGGACGTATATAAGGAAAAGGACTTCGACCTGGTGATCACGGTCTGCGATAATGCGCGGGAGACCTGCCCCGTCTACTGGGGAAAAGGGAGAAAGCTGCACCGCGGTTTCGACGACCCGGCCACGGTGGCGGGCAAGGGCAGTTCCGACGAGATGGCGCTGCCCGTATACCGCCGCGTGCGGGACGAAATAAAGGCTTTCGTGCTGGAACTTCCCGGCATACTGGAGAAATAATATGGACGGGATACTGAAAAGACTTTCGTTTCTTGACCGCTACCTGACGCTGTGGATCTTCCTGGCCATGGGGGCCGGCGTGGCGGCCGGCTGGGTATGGCCTGCCGCCGTGGCGCGGTTCAACGCGGCTTCAAGCGTGGGCACTACCTCCATCCCCATCGCCATCGGCCTGATACTGATGATGTATCCTCCCCTGGCCAAAGTTAAATACGAGGAGATGCACCGGGTTTTTTCCAATAAGAAGGTGCTGCTGCTCTCCCTGGTGCAGAACTGGCTGGTGGGGCCGGTGCTGATGACGGCGCTGGCCATAATCTTCCTCAGGGACAAGCCGGAATATATGGTGGGGTTAATAATGATAGGGCTGGCCCGCTGCATAGCCATGGTGATAGTCTGGAACGACCTGGCGGCCGGGGACCGGGAATACTGCGCCGGGCTCGTGGCCTTTAACTCCGTGTTCCAGGTGCTGTTCTTTCCTGTTTACGCCTATTTCTTTA
>JAJZVJ010000268.1 GCA_021845705.1 bacterium | reverse complement strand
GCAATGGCCCTGGTTATCAGCAACCTGCTCGGTAACGCCGTCAAATATACCAGGCAGGGCGGGCGGATAACGGTGAAAGTAGAGCGCCGCGGGGGCGCCGAAGGCGCCAGCGTGGTGTTTTCCGTGGAGGACTCCGGGATAGGCATTTCGCTCGCGGACCTTGAAAACATAATGTCGGGCTTTTACAGGACCGAAGAAGGAAAGAGCGAGGCCTCCGGCTTCGGCCTTGGGCTGAAGATCTCCAACGAGCTGCTGGCGCTGCACGGAAGCCGCCTGCAGATAATAAGCGAAAAGGGAAAAGGCTCCCGTTTCTTTTTCGAGCTGCCCGCCGTCTGACGGCGGAAGCTTTTTGGGGTGGATATTGCCCGGCTTCTTGTTATACAATAGTTGTAGGGGCGGGCCAGCGGCGGAGCGGAACGGACCAGTATGGCGCATAAAATACTTATTGTCGATGACGAGGAGAACGTGCTTTTTATCGTAAAGCAGGCTCTTTCCGGCCACTGCGACGTTTTGACCGCGCTTGACGGGCAGGCCGGGCTTGAAATAATTAAAAAAGAAAGACCTTCTCTCGTCTTCCTGGACATAGGCATGCCCGGCATGTCGGGGATAAAGGTCCTGGAACTGATCAAAAACGTCGGCCAGTCGCCTATAGTCTGGATGCTTACCGGCAACGAGGACCTGGAGACCGCTGCCCTTACCCTTAAAGGCGGCGCCAGCGGTTATCTTACCAAGCCTTTCGATATAGACAGGCTGCGCAGCGTAGTGCTTAACGCCCTGATAGACCTGGAAAATGTGCGGCAGAAGCAGCATCCGGAAGACAAGCCCTGGCACGTGAAAAAGACCGATAAGCCTTAACCGCAGTGAAACCTCCCAAAGCATTTTCTGTTTTTACCGGCAAGAACCTGGCCGCGCTGCGCCGCCTTGATTCCCCGCGCAAGATACAGGACTTCCTGGACTACGAGCTTGCGTACAACGATTCGAAGCCCGACACCTGCCTGTCCCCGCTGGAAGTTTTAAAACAGGGCAAGGCCCACTGCATAGAGGGGGCCATGCTCGCCGCGGCGGCTTTCCTGTACCATGGCCGCCGCCCGCTGCTGCTGGACCTGCGGGCCAACCCGCGGGACGACGACCACGTGATAGCCCCGTTCAGGGAGAAGGGCCGCTGGGGCGCGGTCGCGCAGTCCCATTTCTGCGGCCTGCGCTACCGGGAGCCGGTCCACAGGTCCTTCGCCGAGCTGGCCCGCAGCTATTTCGAGTTTTACTATAACGACCGGGGAGAGAAGACCCTGCGCGAGTTCTCGGCGCCGCTCGATACGGCGTGCCTTAAGCCCGACTGGCTTTATTCGGCGGGGAACGTGTTTTTCGTGAGCAGAAGGCTGGACGCCCATAAGCATTACCGCATTGTCGGAAGCGTTATGGAGAAAACCCTGCGCCGGGCGGATTCCCTGCTGTTCGAGGCCGAGGTGATAGGCGGCTCGCGCGCGCCTCTCGTCCGCCGCAGGCCGCGCCCTTATTCCAGGCTCCGGAACAAAAAGCATGCAATTACAAGATAACTTCCCCGGCGGGAACGCGCCCCGGCCCTGCTGGTCGTGCGGCGCCGTCATTTCCGGCGGCGATAATTACTGCAGGAAATGCGGCAAGGGGCAGGACGCCAATGTCCCCTGGCAGTATAAGCACTGGGGCGTGATAGCGATAACGCTTTTAGGTCTTGGCCCGTTCAGCCTGATCTATGTCTGGCGCTCCCCGGTCATCTCGCGCAACGCTAAAATAGCTTATACGGGGTTCATCCTTCTTTTTACCTGGTTCATTGTAAGTTCCTTTTACAGCCTGTGGAACTCTTTCCAGTCCATCCTGGGCGGCGGCGAGTTAGGAGGTTTATGAATAAAGTCCTTGAGGTTATCAAAAGCCGCAGGAGCATACGCAGGTACCTGCCGGAGCAGCTCAAGGACGCGGAGCTTGCCGCCATACTTGAGGCCGGCGCCTACGCGCCCAGCGCCCATAACGACCAGTCCTGGCATTTCACGGTCGTACGCAATAAGGACCTTATAGACCGCATGAGCGCGATGGCCAAAGAGCTGATGGCCGTCCAGGAGGGCGAGTGGGTCAGGGCGATGGGCCGCAACGAGCTTTTCCACGTTTTCTACCACGCGCCCGCGGTCATAGTGGTTTCAATGAGAAAGGACGCGATGAGCCCGCTGGTGGACTGCTCCGCGGCGATAGAGAACATGCTGCTGGCGGCGGAGAGCCTGGATATAGGCTCCTGCTGGATAGGCCTGGCCCGCTATTACTTTTCAATAAAGGAAGAACTGCCGCGTCTTAACATTCCGGCCGGCTACGAGCCCTGCTACGCGGTGGCGCTCGGCTACAAGGACCAGCGGCCGGGCGGCGCCAAGCCGCGCAAAAAAGACGCCGTCAACTACATAGACTGACCGGCGGCCAAAGATCTGAAGATATGGAGGTCCTGAAAACGGAAGACGTTTTCGGCAGCCCGCCGGAACCTGAAACCCCGCGCCCGCGCCTCAGGAAACTGCGGCCGGGGCCGCGTTGCCGGAGGTTGACTTTCCGGGGGGCGTCTGCGAGAATATACTCTGAATGAACAAAACGCGCTATCGCGAACCGGTCCTGTTGTTGTCGGCCGCGCTGTTCCTGGCCGGCTGCGGCGCCATGTCCGACGGCAGACTGCGCGGCGACGGCGCCACCCTTACGCCGGGCTGGCCCAGGGTGGCGCGGGCCGCGCGCAAAGCCCTTTTAACGCCGGAGGTCTGGGCGCCGGCCGCGGCCGCCGTAGCTATCCAGGCCGGCGGCTCGGATAAAAGGATCTCCTCCTGGGCTTCCAGGAAAACCCCGGTGTTCGGTTCGCAGTCCCGGGCCGGCAAGGCAAGCCACACGCTTATAGGCGTTTCCAACGCCGTGTATTGGGCAAGCGTTCTGGCGGCCCCGGGAGGCGGCCGCGCGGGTAACTGGATAGAAGCGAAGGCCAAGCTTGCGGCCGGCGGCGTGGCAGCGAATACCGCCGCTTTCCAGTCCGCGCTGGTTCTGCAGAGCGCTGTCGGCCGCGAAAGGCCTAACCATGGCGGCAGGAACAGTTTCCCTTCCCTGCACACCGCCTACGCGGCTTCGCAAGCCATGTCGGCTTATACTAATTTCAGGGCGGTGCGGATGACCCCGGCGGAGGCGGCGCTCACCCGCGGCGCTATGGACGCCGTGCCGGCCTTGACGGCCTGGTCGCGAATAGAGGCCAGGGCGCATTACCCTTCCGATACGCTCGCGGCTATGAGCCTGGCTTCCTTCCTGAGCCTTTTCGTGAGCGACGCCTTCCTGGGAGAGGCTCCTGTGCGGGCGGAAACGGACGGCAAGTCGGCCGCGCTTTCCTTGCGGCTCGCCTTCTGAGGCAGCCGCCGTTGAGAGAGCCGCGGTCCGGGCTTTTGACACGGAGCCGTTAAAATCGTAGATTAGTGTGTACCTAATAAGGAGCCATATGAAAATATTAACAGCGTTTTTACTGGTCGCCATGCCTGCCGCGGCACAGGCCTGCGGGATGTCCGGAGGCTGCTCTAACAGCGGCCTCATGGTTTCGGCGGTTTACGCGGTACTCGCGGCCCTGGGCTACTGGGTTATGCAGAATTCCGTTAAGGAAACCTCCGCCTGCGTCAAACGGACCGGGGTAACTGTCGGCACTGCGCTGGTGATCATCGGCCTGGCGGGCCTCCTCTGCGGGGTGGCCAGCCATGTTAAGAACACCATGTCCAACAACTACTGCGCGCCGCGCGGCGCAATGATGATGCGCCATGGCTGCAGGATGGCCGCTATGGCGGATATGCCGGCGCCCGCTGACGCGGAGACTCCCGCCCCCGCTAAGAAAGCGGGTAAATAGGTCCGCGTAAAGTGATATCAAAACAGCCGGCCAGCCGCCGGCTGTTTTATTGTGGAAGGGCCGCCGCTGAAATGCGGAGCCGGGCCATCCGCGGCGTCTTCATGAAAAACTTGGCGAACCATCTTTTTTTGTCGCATAATATTTAAAAGCGGGCGTCCGGTCTTCGCGCGTGGCTTAGGCGGCAGTGTGTTTTGACCTATGATAAGAAGTTCCTTCCCTTGTCCCAGGATAGTGATGATATCGCTAATTGCCGCCGCGGCGGCTTGTCTGCCGGGGCTCAGCCGGGCTTTTGCCGAAGACCCGCCTGAGACCGGGACCCGGTCCGTCTCGGTTTCACTGGACGGCTCCACCGACAGGTACGGCGAATCCACGAACGAGGAACTGCGTGCCGGGCTGGAGTTGGAATGCGCTTCGGAGCTTAAGCTTGGCAGGTCGGTTTTGGACTGGAACCTGGAAGTATATTACGACTATTCCCGCAGCAGGAC
>JAJZVJ010000267.1 GCA_021845705.1 bacterium | reverse complement strand
GGCGGCTTTCCTCGGCCTGTTAGTTCTGATGAACCGCCGTATACCGAACGGTACGTACGGTGGTGTGGCGAGGACGGCGGGTGAACTAATCACCCGCCTCCTACCCGATCGCCAGGCCGGGAGCTAATCCCGCCGGCGGTCCATGGTGTAATGGCTCTTGTTGTCGGCCTTGGCCACCTTTTTCAGTTCCGTGCCTATATTGCTTACCTGCGCGAAGGAATGCAGCGGGCGGGTGTGGTTATGGACTATACCGACGGAAATTGAAAGAAGCGGGAATTTCTTGATATTCCCCTGGCGGTCCGTGGAAACTATGCAGCCGCGTTCCCTGTCCGCTTTGCTGTAAAAAGAGGGGGAGATCCCGTCGAAAGCGCTTACTATGCGCCTGGCCAGTTCTTCCGAGCCTTCGAAGCGGGTCACCACTATAAAGTCGTCCCCGCCTATGTGGCCTATGAAATCCTCGGAGTTCTCGTTCTGGATGGTGAGCTTAACCAGCAGGTTCGCGGTGGCCTTAATCACGCGGTCCCCGGATTCGAAGCCGTAGTTGTCGTTATAGGCCTTGAAGTGGTCCAGGTCCAGGTAGAGCACGGCGAATTCCCCGCCCTTCTGTATCTCGCGCTCCACCCGCGCCTGTATGGAAGGATTGCCCGGCAGCTTTGAAAGCGGGTTGGTGTCCAGGACCTGCTTGTTCCGCTTCAGTATCATGCGGATGCGGGCCACCAATTCGTCGGTGTCCACCGGCTTTATCAGGTAATCGTCTATCCCCATGCTGAGGCCTTTGAGCTTGGTGCTCTTCTCGCCTATGCCGGTGACTATTATTATCGGGATATGCGCGAAGATGGGGTTATTCTTAAGGTCCTGCGCCACGGCCAGGCCGTCTTTGCGCGGCATATTATAGTCCAGCACTATGATGTCGGGGTTGGTCTCGTAAACGGCGGTCATGGCCTCCACGCCGTCGTTGGCCGTCACCACCTCGAAGCCGGCGTATTCCACCATTTCCTTCATCAGCATCAGCAGCTCGGTCTGGTCGTCCGCCAGCAGCACGCGGGGGCGGGCGGCTTTCTGCGGCTCGGCGGCGGGGCCGTCCTGCGAGGTCTGTTCCTCTATGAGCTTCAGGAGAAGGTCGCCGGGGATCTCATGCGCCACTATCTCGGGCAGGCCGGTGAGGATGCCGCTCTCCTGGTAGTTTTCAAGGCGCAGGGCGCTTAAAATTATTATCGGGACCCTGGCCGTGGAGGCTTCGTCCTGCATTTCCTGCATTATGCTGAACCCGTCCTTGCGCGGCATCATGATGTCCAGCAGCAGGGCGTCCGGTTTCTCGGCGCGCAGGAGCGGCAGCACCGCCAGGGGGTCGTTCACTATGAGGGCCTTGTAATTATTGGCCTCAAGGAACATCTTTACCAGGTCCGAAAATTCGGTGTCGTCGTCCGCCACCATTACGGACAACTGGCGGCCTTCGGCCGGGGGCACGGCTTTCCGCAGGGCGGCTTTAAGGGCTTCGAAGTCCACCGGCTTGGTGAGGTAGCCGCTCACCTTCGGGGAGGGGCCGGTGACTATTTCGGTTTTGGGCGTCTGCGAGAAAATTATTATCTTCTGCGCCTGCGTGAACGGGTTCTTCTTTATGTCGCTGATGAAATCCAGCGGGTTGAAAGCCTGTACCAGGATATTCAGCACCACCAGGTGCGGTTTCCAGTTCTGCACCGCGGTCAGGGCCTGCTGGTAGTCCGTCACGGTCTGGGTAAGGTAGCCGCGGTCCTGCAGGAAAGAGGTGAGGGCGCCCGCGGCGGCTTCGTCGGTGTCCACGAGGAGTATTTTTTTGCCGGGGCCTTCTACCATAGAAATTATTCTAACATTATTTAAAAGCGCGTGGCGGCCAATTCGGGCGGCGCCGGCGTATTCCGCTTTTTTTCCGGGTTTTCTCCGCCAGATGGGAGGGCGGCCTTTAAAATAGTAGAATCCCATTGTGGCGAATAACGATAATTACTGGAATTACGCGCAGATAGGGCTGGAACTGGCCGTGGCCGTGCTCGCCGGGTTCTGGCTGGGCTACTGGCTGGATAAAAAACTGGGCTCCTCCCCATGGCTCATGCTCGCGGGGGTGGCGGCCGGGATGGGCGGCGGTTTTTACATGGTGATACGCGAGGTCCTGCCGGGCAAAGGCGGCAAGCCGCGATGACCGGCGGCGCGGCCGGGGCCATCGCTTACGGCGCCGCCCTGGGGGCGCTCAGCGGCTGGGGTTCGCGCCTCGCCCTTAAAAAAGTCCTCAACTCTCCGGACAATAAATTTTACCTGGTTTTCACGGCGGGATTCTTCGTCCGTCTCGCCGTCCTTATCGCCGCTGTTTGCATGCTCCGCCACGAAAAAGGTATACTCATAATCTCGTTTACGGGTTCCTTTATACTGGTTCAGATGATATTCGAGGCTGTTCGTTGGCCATAAGCCTCTGGTAGAGCGCGGCAGAATTTTCAGCGCCCGCTACTGCACGCAAAAAATCACGGCATTAGCTCTGAGACAAAATGGGACTAAAAGAGATTCTTGAGCACCACATCGTAGACCATATCTGGTCCTGGGTGAACCTGGGGCCCCTCCGCCTTCCAATTTCGAAACATCTGCTGATGATGGGCATAGCGTCCTTCATCTTGCTGGTCGTCCTCCCGGTCCTTATCCACAGCCGCTCCAAAGCGCTGGCCCCCTTCCGCTCCATGCTGGAGATAATAGTGCTCTTCCTGCGCGACGAGGTGGTGTACCCCAACCTCGGCCACAAGGGCGCCGAATACCTGGGCTACTTTTCCACCCTGTTCTTCTTTATCCTGGTGCTGAACCTGATAGGCCTGGTGCCCTACGGCGCCACGGCCACCGGGAACCTGGCGGTAACCGCGGGGCTCGCGCTGACCACTTTCGCGCTGATCAATTTCGCCGGCATCAGGGAGCAGGGGCTCATAGGCTACTTCAGCCATATAGTGCCGAAGGGCGTGCCGGGCTGGCTTTACCCGCTGCTTTTCCCGATAGAACTTATCGGCATGGTCACCAAGGCCTTCGCG
The DNA here is from genome assembly GCA_021845705.1 of bacterium. Classification (GTDB taxonomy): domain Bacteria; phylum Elusimicrobiota; class Elusimicrobia; order Elusimicrobiales; family UBA9959; genus UBA9959. Next base: position 1,342 of record JAJZVJ010000267.1, on the reverse strand, counting down.
CTCTGCATCCGTCTTTTCGCCAACATGATAGCCGGGCACATAGTTATCCTGGCCTTCATCAGCTTTATCTTCATCTTCGGCTCCCTCAGCGCCGTAGTCGGCTTCGGCGTGGCGCCCATCTCGGTGGGCCTGGTGCTGTTCACCCTGATGCTGGAGCTGTTCGTGGCTTTCCTGCAGGCCTATGTTTTCGTGTTCCTGACGGCCATCTTCACCGGCGCGGCCATGCACCCGCATTAAGAAGGCTGCGGAGCGAAGAGCAAGATTTCGGACGGTTGATTTCAGGATATTAAACGGAGGTAGTACAAAAATGAACGACATGACATTCCTCGGACTTGGCTATATAGGCGCCGGTTTAGGCGCCGGGCTCGTGCTGATAGGCGCCGCCCTCGGCATAGGCAAACTGGCCGCGGCCGCCCTTGAAGGCACCGCGCGCCAGCCCGAAGCCGGTCCCGCGCTCCGCACCACGATGATCATCGCCGCGGCCCTTATAGAAGGTCTCGCGTTCTTCGGCCTGGTCATCTGTCTGCTGGCCGTGATGAACTTCGCCATGCCCAAGTCGGAAGCCGGCCCCGCGGCCGCCGCCCAGACCGAAGCGCATAAATAAGCGGCAGAAGAGCCGGGGTCGGGAGTCCGGGGCCTTAAAAGCTCCGCACTCCGCCGGCTCCCGGCTCCTGACCCCCGGCTTTTCGGGGACTGGAGTTTAACATGGAAGCGTTGATTAGGCCCGAATTCGGCCTGACTTTCTGGACGATACTCTGCTTCGGCCTGCTGGTGCTGGTGCTTTCCAAGACCGCGTGGCAGCCGCTTATGACCGCGGTCAACGAGCGCGAGCGCGCTATAAAGCACGACCGCACCTCGGCGGAGACCGCGCGCGCCGAGGCCGAAAAGCTCAAAGCCGAGCTTGACGCCAAGCTTGCCGAGCTGAAGGGTGAGATAGGCCGCCGCATGGAAGAGGCCCGCGTCTCCTCGGAAAAAGAGAAGGACCTGCTCATAGAAGAGGCCCGCAAAAGCGCCGCCGGCATCGTGGAATCGTCCAAGAAGGAAATAGAGGCGCAGAAGAACGAGGCCGCCAGGGAACTGAGGGGCAAGGTGGCGGAGCTTTCCGTTATGGCCGCCGAGCGGATCTTGATGGCCAAGCTCGACCATAAAGCCAGCGCCGACCTGTCTTCCCGCTACCTCGCGGAGCTTGAAAAGGAAAGGCCCGAACTCAGGCTGGGGAACTGATGGATTCCAGCGATAAAATACTCGCAAAGCGCTACGCCAGGGCCTATATGGGCCTGGACGGCAAGACGTACAGCGCGGCCGCGCAGACCGCCGCCCTTTCAAAGCTGGAGGGGCTGCG
>JAJZVJ010000266.1 GCA_021845705.1 bacterium | reverse complement strand
CGCAAAGTTCGGAGATCTGGCGCAGTTCGCCGGTCTTCAGCAGGGCGTGGATCTTGTGCAGCAGGTCATCCAGGCCGCTGAAGGTGCGTTTGTAGACCGTCCAGCGCTCCCAGATAAGGGAGATGGAATAAATGGAAAGTCCGGCGAGCAGGAAAAGTATGGGCCCGCCGGCGGTTACAAGCTGTTTAAATGTTATGTTCATCAGTCTCTCCGGTGCTTTCAGGTAAGGATAATTATAGCAATTCGGGCGGGAAACGGCGGACGCCGGCCCGGTACGCGCGGCCGGCGGCTGGCGGCAGGCCCCTAGGCCTTGCGGAAGACGTATTTTACGCGGGCTTCGAGGTTCTCGAAATAGCCGGAAAGCAGCTTCAGCTTGGAACTGAGCGCGCCGTACAGCTCCTCCTGCTCGCGTGACTTGATATGCTCCACGGCCTCGAATTCCTTTATGCGGTTAATAGCCTCAAAAAGTTCCTGGCGGATCTTCGCCGTCTCCTGGTCGCGCCAGTTGATATCTCCGCGGAGGGCGCCTATCTCCTCGCAGAACTTTTTGGACTGGTCCTCGTAATCGCGGCGCTCGTCGATCATAATGCGCTGGAATTCCTCGTTCTTGCACATCAGCGAGGCGATATTGTCGCTGTAGGTCCTGGCCAGCATTTCCTTTTCCTCCACCTGGGACCGGAGCTCCTGGGTTTCCCTTTCGAACGCGGCGGCCTTTTCGGCGAAGGCCGCCTCCGCGCAGCGCAGGTCTTCGCGGTGCTTTACCTCGGCGGCGTGCAGGCGCTCCTTCAGGCGCGCCGTATCGGAGATCTTTTCCGCCACGGCCTGGGTGGCTTCGCAAAGCTTTTCCTCGGAGCGCTTCTTGAGGGTTTTGTAAAGCGTCTCCCACGACGGGTGTTCCCCCTTTACGGCCTGGGTGTTCTCTATCGAGCGCTTCAGTTTTTCGGTGAGCGCGCGTATTTCCAGGTCCTTCTTTTTAAGGGCTTCCTCGAAGGCGTGCTTTTCGGCATGGTAGGACCTGCTGAGATCTTTTACGTCGTGCTCCAGCCTGGCGTTCTTGGAAATAGCTTTCTCAAGCAGCGAGCGCGAAGCTGTTTCCTCCGCCGCCTGCACCGTCATGGGGGGCCGGGGTTTTACGGGGGCGCCGGGCGGGTTCTCGAGCAGGGCCTGGAAAGCGGGTTCGAGGGCGGCTTCGTGCCACTGGCCCAGCGCCTTTTCGGGGCAGACCAGAGTGGAACGGCCGAACCCCGGCTGCTGGGCCAGGTCCTTGGCGTAAAAGGGCCCGCGTATGGACTTCTTAATGTAGGCGTAATACCGCAAAATCGGTTCTGTCATGTTTAAATTATAACAAGGGTGTGTTACAGGAAGATTACAGGGACGTGAGAGCAACTGCGGTAGGCCGCCCGCAGCCTATTTTGAGAGATTCTTTTTGATGTTGGCCCTGGTGACGGGGCTTATTACGCCTTTTTCGGTTATGAGGGCGGTTATGAGGCCGGCGGGGGTTACGTCGAAGGCGGGGTGCCGTACTTTTACCCCTACGGGGGCTATGCGGCGGCCTTGTACGAAGGTCACTTCCCCGGCTGAGCGCTCCTCTATCACTATGTCCCCCCCGTCGCGGGCTTTCAGGTCTATGGTGGGAGTGGGCGCCGCCACGTAGAAAGGTATTTTGTGGTGGCGGGCTATCACCGCCAGGCCGTAGGTGCCTATCTTGTTGGCCGTGTCGCCGTTGGAGGCGATGCGGTCCGCGCCCACCACTACGGCGTTCACGCCGCAGGTCTTTATTATGTGGGCGGCCATATTGTCTGTGATAAGCTCCGACGGCACGCCTTCGCGCATAAGTTCCCAGATGGTGAGCCTGGCGCCCTGCAGGTAGGGCCTGGTCTCGCAGGAATAGGCGCGCTTTATCTTGCCCCCCTTGTGGGCGGCCGTTATAACGCCTACGGCGGTGCCTATGCCCATGGTGGCAAGCGCGCCCGCGTTGCAGTGGGTCATTATCACGCAGTTCGCGGGCAGCAGGGCCGCGCCGAAGTTCCCCATGGCGAGGCAGGCGGCCTCGTCCTCGGCGCTTACAAGGCGCGCCTCATTGTCGATAAGAGCTACAAGTCTATCAAGCGTCCCGGCCGAAAATACGCCCGGGTTGGCGGCGGCGAAGACCAGCGCTTTATGCAGCATGCGGTCGGCCGCGTAAAAAAGGGCCACCGCAGTGGGGCGGGCGGCTTTAAGAAGCGCGGCGGTCCTGCGCGCAAGGCGTTCAAGCCGCGCCGAAGAGCGCGGGCGCAGGCGGCGCACTTCCAGCGCGAAGCCGAAGGCGGCCGCGCAGCCGATGAGCGGCGCGCCGCGGAGAGCCATTTCTTTGGTGGCTTTAGCGGTCCCGGCGGCGTCCCGTACGGAAATGAAGCTGACCTTGTCCGGCAGAAGCCGCTGGTCCAGGATCTTCATTACGCCTTTCTTGAAAATGAGACGGGGTGGGATCATAAAAAAGGACCGGAAATCGAAAATCGAGGATCGGGAAGAGCTTTTTCTTCAGGATCCCCGATTCTCGATCTTGGTCGTTCAGGGTATCGAGTCGAGCAGGTTCTTCAGCTCTTCCTCGGTCTTGCCGGTTATTTCAACGGTCTTTTCGCGGCCTTTGGCGCCGCGGATGATGTTCACAAGTTTGCAAGGTACTTCGAAGAACTCCGAAAGATAGTCCCTGAGGAGAACGTTTATCTTAAGGTCGGCCGCGGGCGCGCAGATCTTAACGCGCAGTACGCTGCCTATGCGGGATACTACTTCGTTGTCTTCGCAGTTAGGTATGACTCTTACTTTTACGATCATGTCCCCTACCTCCTATCCGCTGAATAGTGCAGCTTGGCTCCACCCGTCCCCGAATTGTGTTGCGTCGCTCCACACTGTTGCCGCGGCCCTGTACCGGCGCCGCCGCTGTTCCCCTTGGGGCTTACCGCTAGGCGAAAAGTGAACTTCCTATGCGCGGCAGGTTCGCCCCCGCCTCTACGGCCAGTTCGTAGTCCCCGCTCATGCCGAGCGAAAGGTAATTGCCGGGCGCGCCCGGGGCCGGAACGGTAAAGTCCCGGTCGAAAATTCTTTTTGCTTCCGTGAACACGGCTTTTAGCCGCGCGGGCGTCGCCCCGGCGGGGGCTATGCCCAGGTAACCGCGCGGGGCCAGGTTCTTTAAAGGGCGCATTTCCGCCAGCAGCCCGGCGGCCTTTTCGGGCGCTATGCCGTACTGGGAGGCGGAGTCGTTAAATTTGACCTGTATCATTACCGGGATAGTTTTGCCGAGGGCGGCCGCATGACGGTTCACTTCCGCCGCTATTTTAAGGCTGTCTATGGAATCTATCCAGTCGAAGGTTTCCGCCGCGGCTTTGGCTTTATTGCTCTGCAGGTGGCCGATGAAATGCAGCTGAACGCGGGACCGGAGCGCGGCCAGGGGGCCGGTTCCCCATTTGGCTCTGGCGTCCTGAACTTTGCTCTCGCCGGCCAGCTTTATGGCGCCGGCTTCTATGAGTATTTTGACGTCTTCGGGGGCCGCGTATTTTGTGACGGCGAGGAGTTCTACCGCGGAATTGCTGAGCCCGGAGCGGGCGGCAGCGGCCGCTATCCTGGCCGTGATATCATGGAAATTGGTGAGGAGCGCGCTTTTGCGTGTAAGTTCGGCAGTTGGCATGAGGATTATTACTATTCTAGCAAAAAAACCCTTGTTTTCATAGGGAAATAAATAGTAAAAGGGCTTTCCGGGCCGCTGGCGGCCGGCGGGCAAATGCTATTATTTACTTATGGCCCGCCTCCCCCCCGGCTTCTGGATACTGACCGCCGCCGGCGCCCTTCTAAACGCCGGGTACGCCATTTCTTTTCCCTTTCTCGCCGTTTACCTTAACTCTCACCGCGGCCTGCCTATGGTCTGGGTGGGGGCTTTCCTTTCCGGCTCTATGCTGGTCTCTTCGCTCGCGCAGTTCGTGGGCGGGGAGGTTTCGGACGCCATAGGGCGGCGCAAGGTCATGATACTTTCTCTCACTCTGCGCTCCCTGCTGATAGCCGTGATAGCGTATATAATTTACGTGAAGGCCGGGCTCTGGTGGATCTTCGTGTTCCACCCGCTGGGGATGTTCCTGGGGTCTTTTTACCACCCGGCGGCGCGTTCCTGGGTGGCGGATTTCACCCCGCCCTCGGGCCGGATGGAGGCCTACGGTTTCCTGCGGATGGGAACCAACGCCGGCTGGGCGCTGGGCCCGGCCCTGGGCGGGCTGCTGGCGGCCGGGTCTTATTCGCTGATGTTCCTGGTGTCCGCGGCGGTTTTCGCGGTCTGCGCCGTGGTGGTGTCGGTCTATATTAAGGACCTCCCCGGGATGGCTAAGGGAAAATTCACGCCGCCCAGCCTTGCGGGCGCGTCGGGGGCGCTGGCAAGAGGG
>JAJZVJ010000265.1 GCA_021845705.1 bacterium | reverse complement strand
ATCTCGCCATGGTCCCGAAGCGGCCGTACAAAATAGGCACCATCAGCATGGACGCGACGCTCAAGGAGCAGGAGCTGTTCCTGATGATGGCTAAAGAGGTCCTCTACGTGCTCCCGGAAACTCATTTTATGATCGTGGGGGTCAGGGACTCCCGGATACGCGAACTGGCCAGGGGGCTCGGCATAAGCCACAAGGTGGACGTGCTCTGGGAGCGCAACGACATCCCGGAGGTGATGGCGATGATGCATATCTACGCCAAAACGGCCACCCGCGCCGGCCTTTCCATGTCGCTTATAGAAGCCCAGGCTTCCGGAGTGGCGTGCGTGATCCCGCGGCTCAAGGGGCTCAGCGATTTTACGGTCAACTCCAGGAACGGGATAATAGTTGAACCCGGCGACCCGCTTACCTGCGCGCGCGCGGTCATAAGCCTGATAGGCAATCCGGCCGTCTGCCGGAACATGTCGAAGATAGCTTTCGATTACGTTAACAACAACATGTCCCTGCCAGTGGTGGTGAACATACTGCTGCGCCTTTACGAGGACGCTCTCGCTTCGCCCGACAACCCGGGTTCACGCTAGAATTCGCTCCAGAACCGCCCTTTCTCGTCCCTGCCCGTGCAGTCGATATAGAGCAGGCCGAAGGACGGGTTCCCGGGGTCGTTCACGTATGCCCAGCCCCCTGTATCCGTTATCCGCATCGCCGGGGTGTCCCTGACCGAAGAACGTTTGAAATGGCCGGAGAGTTTAAGCTCCGGGACCGCCTCCAGCTTGCCGTCCCGGAGAGCCTCGCCGAAAGAAGAGGGCAGGCGCCGGTGTTCCTGCCGGTACAGCTCCACGGAGAGGCGCAGGCCGCAAAGTTTTTTTATCACTTCGGCGGCCGGCATCCCGCTCATGAAATAGTATATCCCGTAACCTGCCGCGAGCAGGGCGGCCGAGGCGGCCGCTATCATTTTCCGGTTGGTTGTCACATCTGCCTCCATTCTGGCGGAAAGCCTAATTACGCTCCAGCTATTTAAATCCTATCAAAAATCCCGCTTGACCCGGAATTTTGTAGAATAAACCTGTAGCACGGTAGCGGCCCCGCCGGGGCTTATTGCCGCAAATCATAACGGCAATTGACTTAGAACCGTTCCGTGAAGCCGGAATTTTCGGTATGATGGATATATCCCATGAAAATCCTCTGCCTTAACTGCGGAAGTTCTTCCGTTAAGTATTCCCTCTTCGACTGGGTGGCCAAGCTCCCGCTCGCCTCGGGCGTGGTGGAGCGGGTCGGCATAGGCGGGTCGTCTATCTCGCACGAAGCACCGGGCCGGGAGAAGGCCGTGCTGAAGCAGGACTGCCATAACCATAAAGAGGCGATCACCCTGGTCCTCAACACTCTTGTGGACGGCGCCGCGGGAGTTATAGGCGGCCTTTCCGAGATCTCGGCCGTGGGACACCGCGTAGTGCACGGCGGCGAGAAATTCGTCAAGTCGGTCATAATCGACGGCAGGATACTCGAGACCTTCCGCGAACTTTCCGCCCTGGCCCCGCTGCATAACCCGCCGAACATAGAAGGCATCGCGGCGGCCCGCGAGCTGATGCCCAAAATACCGCACATGGCCATAATGGACACCGCCTGGCACCAGACCATGCCCGCTTCTTCATATACCTACGCCCTGCCGCGCCAGTGGTACTGGAAATACGGGATCCGCCGCTACGGCTTCCACGGGACTTCCTTCCTTTACGTGGCCAAGCGCGCCGCCGTCCTGCTTAAGAAGGACCCTTTTAAGACCAATGTGGTCATCTGCCATATAGGCAACGGCGCCTCCGTCAACGCCGTAAAGAACGGCCTTTCCTACGACACCAGCATGGGCTTTACCCCGCTGGAAGGACTTGTCATGGGCACACGCGCCGGCGACCACGACCCGGCGATCCCGCTGTACGTAATGGGACGCGAGAATTTCAGCCCCAGGGAAATGGACGGCATTCTTAACAAGAAATCCGGGATACTGGGCATCACCGAACAGTATACTGACCGCCGCGACGTGGAGGCGGCCGCCGAGCACGGCGACGAGCGCGCCAAGCTGGCTATAGCTATAGAGGCTTACCGTATTAAAAAATACATAGGTTCCTACGCGGCCGCCGTGGGCGGGATCGACGCGGTTATCTTTACCGCCGGGGTCGGTGAAATGGGGCCTCTCACCCGGGCCGGCGCCCTGGCCGATCTGGGCTTCCTGGGTATAGAGTGCGACACGGCCAGGAACGATATCTCCCGTACCCGCAACGCGGAAACGGATATCTCGACGAAGGACTCAAAGGTCAAAGTCCTGGTCATCCCTACCGACGAAGAGCGCGTGTTCGTAGAGGACGTGGCCGGGCTGATCGGCGGCACTTACGACATCCACACCCGCTTTACCTATACGTTCCAGGACCCCGCCTACCGCAACAGCATGCGGGACGAGGCTTTCGCGAAACAATGCGCTAAAAAACCGGCCCTCCGGAAAGTAGAGGCCAACCCCCCGGCGGGGGTCAGGCCTTGATGAAAGATATCAGGCTGAAGATCTTCACCCCGCTGGCGGCGCTCCTCGCGCTCTGCGCCTTCGGGGTGGCCGGCTACACCATTATAGAAGGCTGGGGCGTGCTCGACAGCCTTTACATGACGGTCATTACCCTCGCCACGATCGGCTACGGCGAGGTGCACCCCCTTAACGACGCGGGCAGGATATTCACTATCGTGCTTATCCTGGGCGGCATAGGCGTCATGACCTATATCTTCACCAGTATTACCGAGATGCTGCTGGAGGGCGGGCTTAAAGAGGCTATACGGAGGCTTAAAATGCAGGTAAAGCTTGAAGACTTGAAGGACCACTATATCGTCTGCGGCGCGACCCGCTCCGGGCTGAGCGTCTGCGAGGAACTCTCCAAGACTTCCAGGCCTTTCTCGCTGGTCGTGCTGGGCGAGGAGGAAGTTAAGAAATTCATGGCCCGAGGCTGGTGCGTGGTGAGCGGGGACGCTTCTTCCTGCTCCACGCTGGAGGCTTCCGGCATAAAAAAAGCGAAGGGCATCTTCTGCGCGCTCTCCAACGACAAGGATAACGCTTTCATCGCCATTACGGCTAAGGGGCTGAACCCGGCGGTAAAGGTCGTGACGGTGCAGAACGAGCATAACCCGGAAATGACCGACAAGCTTACCCGCGCCGGCGCCGATATCGTTATAAATCCCTCGCATATCGGCGGGCTCCGGATGGCGTCGGAGATGCTGCGCCCGGCCACCGTTCAGTTCCTGGATTCCATGCTGCGCGGCCAGAAAGAGGGCGCGCGGTTCGAAGATATAGAGGCGGGGATGGGAGCGGAGGGACGCTCTTTGGGCGATTTTAAGGGCGCCGCCTGCAGGGGCGCCCTGGTGGTAGCCCTTAAAAAGCCGGGAGAGAACTCTTATGAACTTAACCCTCTCCCCGGGCTTAAGCTGAAAAAGGGAGACGTCCTGGTGGCGCTGGGCACACCTGAAGAACTTAAGTCTTTAAGCTCTTCGCTATCCTGATCCCGGGGGCCCGTGCCTGTCCGGGCGGCCTTTGCCCGGTAAGACATTGCCTATCCCCCTTATTTATAGTTTAATTTGTTCTTAGCGTGATATTCCCGAAATTCAATCCAGACTCGGCAATGGGGCACGGTGAAAAAGCGCAACGGTGATAAACGATCTTCAGGCCTTGCGCCTTTTTCGCGCCTCTGTTTCTCCGTACCCCTGCTGTTCGCCTTTTCCGCCTGCTCCCGCCCTTCCGCGGATAATTCAAAGACCATCGTAGTCTGGGAACAGGAGGACGCCCAGGTGGCGCCCTATATAGATTCCGTCTTCGACGCTTTCCGCAAGCTCCCGGAGAACGCCGGAATTGAAATAGTCCGCACCCATTACCAGACGGAGGACCTCCGCTCCCAGTTCCAGGCCGCGTCGCTCGCCGGCGTGCCGCCGGACCTGCTGCTGGGGCCTTCCGATACCGCCGGCCTGTACGCGGTGTCCGGGTTCATAATGCCGCTGGACGGGCTGTTCGATTTTACCCGCTATAACAAGCCGGTGGTGGAAGCTATAACGCTGGACGGGCACCAGTGGGGGGTGCCGGTCTCCAATGGCAACCACCTGATGATGTTCTATAACAGGAAATTCGTCAAGTCCCCCCCGAAAACCACCGACGAGCTCTTCGCCTACTGCGCCGGGCCGGCCAAGCAGCTTAAGCTGGAGCGCTGCATGGCCTTCGACATGGGCGAACCTTTCTGGATGATGCCCTGGCTGGGAGCCTTCGGCGGCTGGCCCATGGACGGCAAGAAGCCCACGCTGGACACGAAGCCCATGCGCGACACGATAAATTTTTACCTGGACCTGAAGTATGACAAAAAGTACGTCCCGATGGAATGCGACTATAACTGCATGGACTC
>JAJZVJ010000264.1 GCA_021845705.1 bacterium | reverse complement strand
TCCCTTGACGACAATCGTTCTTTCTTCTTTTTCTCCAGCAACTTAATCTCGCGCTTTTTTAAGCGAATGTTTATGCATTTCATTCACATATGATACATGTTGCATAACTAATTTGTCAAGATACTAGTTCCCGCCGCGGGGCCGGCGCGGCGGTAATTTGTGATAACGCCCGTCTACCGCTATAATAGGAATGGCGGCCGGTATTTAAGGATCTTTTGCGGAAGTGCGCCGCCCGAAGGGAAACTACATGCTGAAACTCCATCTGCTGCTGACGGTGCTCTGCGCTGTTCCGGGCGCGGCGCGCGCGGGGGCGCAAACCGGGCCCTGCGAGGCGGACCTCGGGACTATGAAGGCCCGGGTCCTCTGTCATGATCTCGCTTTTAAGTCCCTGGCGGAAAACCCCGCGTTCGCGCGGGCCAAGCTCAGCCTTCTTTGCGACCAGTACAGCCTGCCCAGGGCCTGCTCCAACCTTGCGTTTTCATACGTGGCTCCCGGCGCCGGCCGGGCGCCGGATTATATAAGCGCCACGGCTTACTACCAGCGCGGCTGCGACCTGGGCGACGGCGTAGCCTGTAATAATCTTGCGGATATGTTTTTCCGCGGCGCGGGCCTTCCCCAGGACAAGCCGGCCGGAGTTAAACTTCTTCAGAAGGCCTGCGCTCTGGCTTACCCCCCGGCCTGTTACAGGTTAGCGGTCATTACTCTGCGGGGGATACTTCTTAAGAACGACCCCGCCGCAGCGGCCACGCTGCTGAAAAAAGGCTGCGATCTCGGCGACGCGCCAAGCTGCAACGACCTGGGCTACGCGTATATGGACGGCAACGGCGTACCCAGGGACAAGGCCAGGGCGCTGGAAGCCATAACCGCTTCCTGCGACCGCGGGCTGCCCAGGGGCTGCGGCTCCCTGGGCACTTTTTACATGATGGGGACCCTTACAGCCGCGGATTACCCCAAAGCCCGCGGGCTGCTGGCCAAGGCCTGCGCGGGAGATGATTTCGGTTCCTGCAGCAACCTGGGCTACATGATAGAGGCCGGCGAAGGCGCCGCGGCGGATCCCAAAAGCGCCGCGCAATATTACGCCAAGGCCTGTACCGGCGGAGACGCTTACGGCTGCGGGAACCTGGGGGTGCTGCTGGCGGCCGGCCGCGGCGGCGTGCCGGCGGATGACGCGGCGGCCCTTCCCAAACTGAGCGCCGGCTGCGCGGAGCAGGCGGGCGAAGCCTGCAGGTATCTGGCGCTGTTCCATGAAGCAGGCCGGGCCGGACTGCCTAGATCCGGAACTGCCGCCAAATTCTACCGCGAAAAGGCCTGCGAAGCGGGGGATGAGCCGTCCTGCGCGGTCCTGGCCGCCGGACTTGGGTCGCTCTGTGATAGAAAAGAGGACAATGTACTGTCCTGCATGACGGGTGGGGAAAGCATGCTCTCGCTCTGCCTGAAGACGACCGGCGGCGCGGCCGCGCTGCTCTACCGTTCCGGAAAGAAGAACAGCGCGGAAATGACTTATAACGGGAAGATGGCTTTCAGTTCCGAGACCTGGGGCGACGGGGAAAAATATCTGCTCTCGTTCAATAACGGGCCGGCCCGTTACGAGGTGGAGGAAGCCGTAATGAAAAACACCGAGCCCCCCACCAGGAAAGTGCGGGTCAACGTGGACCTAGCCGGGAAAAAGACCGCCATGGACTGCCGTTACCCCGTTGCGGGAACTTTAAGTTCCGGAACGTTCAGGACCGCCGGGAACCTTGGCCCCGGCATAAAGCCGTAGAGACGCCCGAAGAGCGGGTTTTAATTCCGGAATTCCGCAGGCAGGCCCGGGCGGGCCGGAACCGCTCAGACCTTCCTGAGCAGGTACGCGTGCGCCGACAGCCCGGCGCCGAAGGCCAGCATCACCACCAGTTCCCCGGGGCGCAGGCCTTCCAGCTCCATCTCCCGCAGTATGAACCAGACCGTGGCCGACGACATGTTGCCCAGCCCGGAAAGGACTTTCCGCGTGCAGCGCATATCCCTGGCGGCCAGCCCCAGCTTATCCTGCACGGAGTTTATAACGTTCTCGCCGCCCGGGTGCACGGCCCAGCGGCTTATGCTGCCGCGCGCGAGGCCGTTCGCCGCCAGGAGTTCCTGTACCAGCGCGCCCGCCGTTTGCGCGGCTAGGCCGGGCAGCCGCGCGGAAAGCTGGTTGTGCAGCTGCCCGTTCCTGTGGACGAAGCGTATGTCCTCCCGGTATTCCGGCGCGAAACGCGAAGCCGAGTCCACCAAAGCGAAGCCGCCGGGCCTGGCGCGCACCACGGCCGCGCCGGCCCCGTCGCCGAAAATAGCGTTGGAGATTATCAGGCTGGCGTCGTCCCCCATCTGGAAAGTGCAGCTGCAGATCTCGACCGAAACGCTGAGCACGGCGCCCTCCGGCTTTTCGCGGGCCAGCGCGCCCGCCAGCTGCAGGTTGGGCACCGCGCCGCCGCAGCCGCTGCCCACAAGGTCGTAGGCCTTCACCGAGCGGCCCAGGCCCATTTCCTCTATAAGGTAGGTGGAGAGCCCGGGGCACAGGTAGCCGGTGCAGGTGTTCACCACCAGCCCGGAAATATCCCGGGGAGCAAGCCCCGCTCGCTTAAGGGCGGCCCTGCCCGCCTCGGCCGAAAGCCTGAGCGCCCAGCGCGTGAATCTTTCCACCCTCTTGTCGGGGTCCTCGTCCACCAGCGAACCGGCGTCCGTAAAAGCGAAGCGGCGGCTTTTCACGGACGGGTGCGCGAAGACTTTCTCCATCAGCTTTATGCTGCCGGGCCTCAGCCTGGCCGAAAAGTTCTTCTTCAGGAAAGCGGCCCCCTCCTCCTGGGCTATGGCCAGCGGCGGCAGCGCCGTGGAAATGCCGTCGACGAAACAGTTCTGATCTTTCATGCTCTTACCCCCAGGCCCGTCAATATCCGCCTTATAGTTCCGGTATGCTTCCACAGCGGCTGCCTTACTCCGGCGAAGTGGGCCAGCCCGTAAAGGCCGGAAAGGAAAGGCAGCGCCAGCGTATCGGAAGCTATAAAATTCATGTTCTCCCTGGTGGCCGCCGCCAAAGTTTCCAGCAGCCATTTTTTCTCCACGCCGGGCGAGAGATAGAAGACCGGCTCCAGCATTTCTTCCCGCGGCATTGTGAGAGAACCTTCCAGCCTGGCCGCGGCCTCGAGCGGCGTACCCGGATAAAGGCGGATCCCGGCGTTAAAGAACACCGTATCGGAAGCCCTCACGCGGTTGCGGGCGAAAGCGAGCGTGCGCCGCACCGTCGCCCTGGTCTCGCCGGGGCCGCCCAGCAGGAACATCCACATGCACGGGAGCTTATGCTCCTCCACCGCCCGGGCGGCCCGGTGCAAATGCGCGGAGCCGTAGTTCTTGCCCAGGGCGGCGAGCACGCCGTCGTCGGCGCTCTCGGCGGTAATGCCGATCCCCGCGAAACCGGCGCGCTGCATTGCCGTCAGGAGCGGGGCGTCGGTAAATTCCGGGTTCAGCTCCATGGTATGAAAGCGCGTTCCCGCGGGGTTTTGGGCCAGCAGCCCGCAGAGCTGCATAGCGTGGGCGTAGGGAGAATTAAAAACATTATCTACGAATTCAATATCGCGCACGCCCGCGGCCGCGAGCTTATGCACGGCGCGCACTACGGTCTCAGGGGCGCAAAGCCGGTATCCCCCGCCTTCGCCGGCGGGATAGGTGCAGTAGACGCAGCCGAAAGGGCAGCCGAACTTAGTCTTTAAAGGCACGGCGGCCATTTGGCGGGCGTAGGCGCGGAGGTTCACCCAGCGCCCGAATTCGGGGAAGAGCCCGGCCCCGGCGGAAGTTGTAAAGTCCGGCGGGTTGGCGGAAAACACGCCGCCGGCTATAGTGCAGACCCCCGGGACGGAGAGAGGCGCCGCGCCGGAGGCAAGCGCCGACAGGAAGCGCGGGAACGCCGCGGCGGCGTCGCCCAGCACGCACCAGTCGGCCCGCGTGCGGCTAAGAAGGGCTTGCGGCATTACGGCGGCCGCCGCCCCGCCTAGCACGACGCGGGCGCCGCAGGCGCGGCGCGCGGCGGCGATCAGCCCGGCCGCCTCGGCTGTGTAGGAGACCGGGTTCCTCATATCGTTATTGTCTATATTGCGGAGGGAAAAGCCCGCCACATCGGGGCGGAAACCGCGGCAGGCCCGCTCAACGGCCTGTTCCGGATGTTTCTCGAACATCAGGTCGAGAAGGCGCGTTTCATGCCCGCCGGCCACCGCGGCCTGGGCCGCCACGCAGGCGCCGTACGGCAGCACGGCCCCCGGCTGACGGCTGCGGTTAACGCTTACTATAAGTACTTTCATTTCACTTCCCCCCCGCCCTGGCCTGTTCTCCTGTATTTCTATTCCCGCCCCCTGGGAACTGCCTGCCACGCCTCTTCTATTGTTCTGCTTTGGGGAGCCAT
>JAJZVJ010000263.1 GCA_021845705.1 bacterium | reverse complement strand
GCCATTTTGGGCGCGCAGAACGCCGCCGGCGCCGAAGCCGCCAGCCATACCCCCGCAGCCAACATCAGTTTTACAAGTTTCATATCCTTCCTCCATTTCCCGTTTTTTAAAGTACAGATCCTGCTCCTGCCGTCGCCCTATTTTTTAACGTCCAGCCGCGTGAACGAAACTTTCTCATCCGACCGGTCGTACAGGCGGAAGATATAGGCCGCCATGGGCGTGGCCGCGCCGGGGGGAGCCTCTATCTGGTAGTAATCGAAGGCTATCCCTTCGTCGGTCTTGCGCTTGCCCAGCATGCGCACCGCCTCCGCTTTGTCGTCCGCGCCCGAAATTATGCCCACCACCATGGAAACGCCGAAATCCACGTCGGGCGCGTCTTCGGAGGAAATAGTCTTCCAGAGCTTGCGCCACTCCTTAGCGGTCTTGATCACGAATACAGAAGCCTCTTTCCCGCGCAAGTCCGTATAGCCGGTCCATTCGCCGGGGGTCTCCCGTTTGAGCGGGGCCACGTCCAGCGGGGTCTCTTCGGCCTCCGGAGCCCCGCTTTCCTCCGCGGCCGCCGCTGTCTGGGCGGTCCGGGCGGCGGGCGCGGCCCCGCTCTCGTCGGTGACCGAAGCTGCCACAAGCTGCGCCTGCCCGTTTATAAGGGCCTCTATTACCTGCGCAAGTTCGTCCTGCGAGCAGTTGGAGCACGAAAGATTGTCGAAGGTGTAGCCTTCCAGGGACTTGGCCGCGTCCGGGCCAAGGCGGCTGAGTATGGCCTGGAACATCTCGTCATAGCTGAGCTTTTTCGCCGGACCGGCGGGGGTGGCGGGCGTGGTGTCCTTGGAGATCAGGCTGGTCTTGCAGTTATCCGCCATATTGTCGTCGAAGAGGTCCGCGCAGGCCACGGCCAGGCCCTGGTCAACCCCGGGGGGCATGAAAGCGGTAAAGGACAGGACCTGCGATTCACCGGGGGCTATGGTAATGACCTGCTTGGGGGAATCCGTCGCCGACAGTCCGCCAAGCGACAGTTTTATGGAAATATTCGATTCGGTGGCGGAGCCGCTGTTATACAGCGTTGCCGTGAAACTGATAGGCTTGGTAAAATCCAGCGCCGGGGCGCTCAGGTTCAGGCGCGTTATAGCCACATTGCGCGTCTGGTTGGAGGCCTGGGACTTAAGGGAGAAGGTATAAACGCTGCTCTCCGAAATTTTATTATTGCTGGCGTCCAACCCCTCCACCTTCCAGTAATACACCTGCTCGGGCACCAGCTGTTCGCGCGGCTGCGAAGGGTTTGCCGGGTAAGAATACAAACTTTCCCCCGAATTGATGGCCGAATGCATCGGGTTATACATGCCGGCGTTATCCGAGACGCTGATTCTGTAGCGGCTGGCGCCGCTGGCCGACCAGCGGAAGGTAAGCGGGTTGTCCGAAAGGCCGCGCGCGCCGTAAGGCGGGTAGATAAGGGTGATGTTAGGGCTGGAGATAGTGAAGGACGCCTGCTGTGTTAGCGTCTCTCCGTCCAGCGCAGCCTCGCCTTTAAAAACATAATTCCCCGGCGAAGAATAAAAAGAATTGATGGAAAGGCCCGCAAGCTGCGTCTGCGCGCTGCCGGCGGTGCCGGGGGCGGAATTGCCGGAATGGGAAAAGACCACCGCTCCGGCGGGGTTCAGGATCTTGAAGGTGAACGTTATGGGGTTCGCGCTCGTTACCGCATTGGCCACCTTCTGGCGCAGCGTTATAGTTTCCGCGTTGGAGAAGGTCTGCCGTTCGGTCCCGGCCGAGTCGTAAACCCCGGCGCCCTGCGCGGTAAGGTTCCCGGCGTGCACGGCCGGCGCGGACAGCGCCGCGGCGCCGGAAAGCAACAAAACATAAATTTTTTTCATTTAATGCCTCACCTTATGACCGCGAACTTCCGCGTTACCGTATCAGTTTCGCCGCTGAGTTCGTTCCTCAGCCTGACGTTGTAGAAATAGACCCCGCTGGCGGGCTTGCCGCCCGAAAAGTCCCACTGGTATTTAAAAGAGTTGGTGGGGCC
The DNA here is from genome assembly GCA_021845705.1 of bacterium. Lineage (GTDB taxonomy): Bacteria > Elusimicrobiota > Elusimicrobia > Elusimicrobiales > UBA9959 > UBA9959. The sequence goes on along the minus strand of JAJZVJ010000263.1, from coordinate 2,423 downwards.
GTCAAATACCCAGCCCGGATCCCCGTCCTCAACCGATTTCAAAAGGGCGCCGTCCACCGAGAAGATAGAAAGTCTCTTGCGCACCGGTATTATCTCCGTCACCAGGCGGAAGATGACATAAGAGCGGGAAGGATTAGGATAGGCGTAAACCCCGGACTTATCAAGCAGCCGCCCAAGCGGCTTTATCTCCAGGTTCTGGCCCGAGGCCAGCTTGATGTCGAAATTCTTCCATATTCCGTCCTCCCCCCTTACGCGCAGGGAATAAGGCCCGGGGATCAGGTTGTGTATGGCGAAACGCCCGGTAACGTCGGGGCGGGCGGAAGCCAGCAGGCGGGCGCCGCGCCAGAGCTGGGCCTCGCTTGCCACCGCGGAAGGCCGCAGGCCGGAAGGAACCGAGGCCGGAAGCGTGCCGGAGACGCTGGCGAGCAGATAATCCAGCGCGAGCATAAAATTGGCGTCGGCATAGCCCATAGGGACCTCGTCCTTGGCTATCGAGCTTGAAAAACCGTTCTCCACCCACGCGGCCTGCACGCGGTAAAGCCCGTCGGGCAGCGGCGAGAGGGTAAAAGACCCCAGCCCGTCGTCCAGCGTATAGGCGCTCGCCACGATAATACCCAGGTTGGAGATGGCGTCCACGGTTACGCCGGTGATGCCTGTCCCGCCCGGGGTCTTTACCGTGCCGGTTATCATATCGTTCAGGCGCTCGCCCGCCATGGTAGTTACCGGCGCGGAGGGACCGGACCAGAAGCCGGCGTCGTCACGCACCCACATGGTGAAATAATAAGTCCCGGACGGGGTCAGCCCGGAGACGGTGTATCCCAGGGGGCTTCCGGCGGGAACCATAGCGGTGGAAATTATCACCTGGGCCGCCTGCGTGCTGAAAACAGCTTCCGGGAAAGTGGAGTACTGCACCGCGAACTGCCCGTAGGTAAGCGCAAGCCCGGCCCCGTCGTCGCCGGGAAAGGTCCAGGCCAGGTCCACGCGGCCCGGGGAGGTCCCTGTCGAAGCGGCAAGGCCGCTAACGGCGTCCGGCGCGATAGTATCTATCCAGGTGAAGGTAGAGCCGCCGGCGCCGAAAACGGAAGTATTGGGCGGGAGAGCCGCGTCCTTTGCCAGGGCCGTGACGAAATACTGCTGGTTATGCGCCAGTGCCCCCCGCAGCGCCGTACCCGGAACGAACGTCCAGGCCGCGCCGGCCGCGGTAGCGCTGGCCACCGGCACATCGCCCCAGGAATCCGCCGAGAAATTCCACCATTTCCCGTCGGAAACGCGGTCAAGGTAAACCTCTACCGAGCCAAGCCCGGCGCCGCCCGTATCGGCCGCGGTGCCTTCGACGGCGTTGAGATCATAAACATTAGAGCCCGTGACCGGCGTTGAAAGATACACTGTCGGGGAGACCTGGTCCAGGCGGAAAGAGGCGTTGGGATAAGGCTGGGGAGTTAAAAAAGAATTTATATCGCGCGCCCTGGCCAGCAGTTTATACTGAACCCCGGCGCTGAAAGGCACCGTGGAGGCGTCGTAGGACCAGGAAGAGAGTCCGGACGCGCCAAGCCAGACTTCGGTGGAAGAAGCGAAAGCCGAACCGTCGAAATAAAGGCCGCCGCTTAATTCCTGTATTCCCACCTCCGCGCCGGTTACCGGGCTGCTCTCGGTCATAGCGGAGGCCGTGCCCGTAAAAGCGGTCACGGTGGAAACATACGCCCCCGCCGGGGAGGTAATGGCGACCGCCGGCCCTATGGTATTTTTAAGCAGCTTAAAAGCGTCCGCCAGCGTGCGGGTGTTACCGGCCGCGTCCACGGCCCGCACGCTTATATAGTTGGTGGCGCCGTCAAGCAGGCCGGGAAAGTTAACGCCCCAGGGCGCGGCAAACGACTTGGCCGGGGCGAAGCCGGGGACGGCGGTCCAACCGAGGACATTCGCGTCGGCCAGCCCGGGATCGGTGCTGGCGCTGTAGAGCAGCTGGCCCAGGCCTGAAAGCGCGTCGTTAAAATCCAGCTGGAAGACCGCGCCGGGGTCCGAGGACAGCCAGCCCTGCGGGGACACGGCGTTATTGATAATATCCGGCATTGTCGTGTCGCGCAGCACATAAAAGACGTCGGGAGCTATAGTAAAATTTCCGACGTTATCGTACACCCGCACCGAGACATAGCTGGTAACATCCTGCTGAATAGCCGAAAAAACAGGGTCAGGCAGCATCCAGTCCGTATCGTAAGTATCCGAATTAATACCGGCGACCACGGTTGTCCAGGTGGAAACCAGGGCGCCGGTAAAGTTCTTTCCGGTGGAAACCGCCACTCCGAATTTAGCCAGGAGCGAGCCCAGATCGGAAAAATGGACCATATAGGAGCCGCTGGCCGCGCCGCGCCAGGTATCGTCCCCCCCCTGCAGCGGTATTACCGACGGGGGAGTAGTGTCGGCCCCGA
>JAJZVJ010000262.1 GCA_021845705.1 bacterium | reverse complement strand
TGGCCACTATGGACGGCAAAGGCCGCGAGCTCCGCGGGGGGGACGTTTATGTTGAAGGCCCGGAGATCAGGAAAGTAGGGAAAAACCTTAAAGTTAAAGCGGACACCGTAATAGACGCTAAAGGGTGCGTGGTGCTGCCCGGTTTTGTTAATACCCATCACCACCTGTACCAGACCCTTACCCGCAACCTGCCCAAGGTTCAGGACGCCAAGCTTTTCGACTGGCTTATTTACCTGTACGACATCTGGAAGCACGTCAACCCCGAGGCTATCTACGCCAGCACGCAGGTGGGGCTGGGAGAACTGCTGCTGACGGGCTGCACCACAAGTTCTGACCATCTTTATCTGTTCCCTAAAAAAGACAGCGGCTTCTTTATCGACACCCAGATAGCGGCGGCCCGCGAGCTGGGCATCCGCTTCCACGCCACCCGCGGCTCCATGTCGCGCGGCCGCTCCAACGGCGGGCTGCCGCCCGACAGCGTAGTGCAGACCGAAGATTTCATCATGAAGGACTGCGAGCGGCTGGTGCATAAATTCCACGACGCGGAGAAGTTCGCGATGACCCGCGTGGCCCTGGCCCCGTGCTCGCCTTTTTCCGTAACCACGGAATTACTGAAGCTTACGGCTGAGATGGCCGGGAAGTGGGGCGTCCGTATGCACACCCACCTGGCGGAAACCATAGACGAGGAAGCGTTCTGTAAGAAGCTTTTTAAAATGCGCCCGCTGGAATATATGGAATCCGTAGGCTGGGTTTCGGAAGGCAACGCCTGGTTCGCTCACTGCGTTTACATAAACGAGGCCGAAGCTGTTAAGATGGGCAGGACCGGTACCGGGGTGGCGCACTGCCCCTGCTCCAACCTGCGCCTTGGTTCCGGGATAGCGCCGATACGGATGTTCATGAACCATAAAGTCCCCGTGGGGCTGGCGGTGGACGGTTCCGCGTCCAACGATTCTTCCGACATGCTGGGCGAAGTGCGCCAGGCCATGCTTGTGCAGCGGGTTAAAGCCGGGGTGGAGGCCATGCCCGCGCGCGACGCCTTCAGGCTGGCCACGCTGGGCGGCGCTTCCGTCCTGGGCCGGAACGATATCGGGTCCATAGAGCCGGGTAAAGCCGCCGACATCGCCGTCTTCGACGTGAGCGGCCTTGATTTCGCGGGGTCAAAATCCGACCCGCTGGCCTCGCTGCTTTTCTGCGGGGCCTCTCACCGGACCAAATACACCGTAGTGAACGGCAAAGTCGTGGTTAAGAACGGCCGCCTGGTGAACGTGGACGAATTCAAGTTGGCGGAACGCGCGAACAAAGCCGCGGCCCGGCTCTACAGGAAAGCCGGGTGCTGACGAGGGCAGCGGAACAATGAAGACGCGAATAACCGAACTGTTCGGCATTCAACACCCTATCATACAGGGCGGAATGCACTTCGTGGGCCTTGCCCCGCTGGCCGCGGCGGTCTCGCAGGCGGGCGGCCTGGGCATGATCACCGGGCTTACGCTAAGAACGCCGGAACTGCTGGCGAAAGAGATCGCGCGCGCGGGAGAGCTGACCGACAAGCCTTTTGGAGTTAACCTTACCTTCCTGCCGGCTTTTTCCGACCCGCCCTACCCTGAATACATAGCCGCCATCGCCGCCGGCGGAGTGAAGATAGTGGAGACCGCGGGGCGCAGCCCCGAGAAATACATGCCGGCGCTGAAAGCGGCCGGGATAAAGGTTATACACAAATGCACTTCGGTCCGGCACGCGCTTAAGGCGGAGCGCATAGGCTGCGACGCCGTCAGCGTGGACGGCTTTGAATGCGGCGGCCATCCCGGCGAGGACGACGTCCCTAATTTTATCCTGCTGCCTCGGGCGGCCGAAGAACTCAAAGTCCCGTTCGTCGCTTCGGGCGGCATGGTTGACGGCCGCAGCCTGGTGGCCGCGCTCGCCCTGGGCGCCGACGGCATAAACATGGGCACCCGCTTTATAGCCACCAAAGAGGCCCCGGTGCACGAGAACGTAAAAAAGGCCATAGTGGCGGCGTCCGAGCTGGATACCCGGCTGATCATGCGCCGGCTGAAGAACACCGAGCGCGTGCTGAATAACGCCGGAGTGACGCGGCTGCTTGAAATTGAGCGGGAGAAGGGGGATAAACTCGCGATCGCGGACATTTACGGGCAGGTCGCGGGTATCTATCCGAAGGTTATGGTTGAAGGCGACGTAGAGGCCGGCGCCTGGAGCTGCGGCATGGCGGCAGGCCTCATCCATGATATCCCGAGCGTCAGGGATCTTGTAGACCGCATCATGGCCGACGCGGAGCGCCTGGTCCGCGGCCGGCTCACCAGCCTGCTGGCCCCCCACGCCTCCCGGCCTTAAAGCGTTGTTTTTTCAGGTAGATAATGCTGACAGCTATTATTCTTGCGGCGGGAGGATCGTCCAGGATGGGGCGGTCTAAAGCCCTGCTCCAGTGGCGGGGCAAGCCGTTCATAGAGCATGTCTGCTCCGCCCTGCGCGCGGCGGGGGTGGAAGACCGCGTCGCGGTCTTGGGACGCGCTTCTTCGGAAATACTGGCGGCTTGGACCCCGGCGGGCGAGAAGGTAGCGGTAAACCTTAAGCCGGAGAACGGCCAGCTCTCGTCGCTTAGAACGGGGCTGGGGCTCGCCTCGGAATATTCCGAGGCTTTCCTGGTCTGCCTGGCCGATCAGCCAACCGTCCTGCCTGAAACCTACAAAAGAATAATCGACTTCTGGTCCCTCCGTAAGGACCGCATAGTTATCCCGCGGGCTATCCGCCCCGCGGATTCCCGCCTTAAGAGGGGGCACCCCGTAATCATACCGGCGGCCTTGAGGCATTTGTGCTTCGAGGGGCCGCTGGATAAAGGGCTGCACTGGGTGACCCATAACCCGCTGGCGCGGACCGCCGACCTGGAAGTGACGGACCTGGAGATAATCCGGGACTTCGACACGCCGGAGGACTACGAGGCGCTCGTAAAAGCCGGCTGATGTTCCCGATATTTATACTGTTCTCCGTTTTCCTCCTCATCGCCGTGCGGCAGGTGGGGCGGTTCCGTTTTGAGATCTGGCAGGTGATGTGCGGCGGCGCGGCCGCCGTGCTGCTTACCGGCGGGATAAAGCCGGGCGCCGCCCTGGCCGCCATAGATCCGGACGTGATGCTTTTCCTGTTCGGCATGTTCGCCGCCGGCCAGGTCTTTGAATTAAGCGGCTGGCTTGCGCACGTTAAATACGGGTTTTTCAGGCACGCCGGCACGGGAGAAGGCCTGCTCCTCATGCTGGTATTCTTCATGGGCACGGCCTCCGCGTTCCTGATGAACGATACGCTTGCGATAATAGGCACCCCGGTGGTACTCCTCCTGGCCCGCAAACACGGCATCTCCCCTAAAGCGCTGCTGCTCGCGCTGGCTTTTTCAATTACCGTAGGCAGCGTGATGAGCCCGATAGGGAACCCGCAGAACCTGCTGGTGGCGGTAAAGGGGGAGGTCGCCGCGCCTTTCCTTACTTTCTTTAAATACCTCGCCCTGCCCACTTTTATAAACCTTGCGGCGGTTTTCCTGCTGCTGCGCCATTTTTACGCCCTGGATTTTAAAAAAGTCAGGCTGGCGCATTCGCAGGAGCCGGTAAAAGATAAACGGCTGGCGTTCCTTGCGAGGCTGACAGCGGCCGTGCTCGGGCTCATGATCGCGGCTAAAATAGCGCTGGCGGCATTTGACCCGGCGCTGGATTTCAGCCTTACGTGGATAGCGCTGGCGGCGGCCGCGCCCGGGCTGCTTTTCAGCCCGCGGCGTCTGGAAATACTGCGCAAAACGGACTGGAGCACCCTTGCTTTCTTCGCCTCCATGTTCGTGCTTATGCGCGCGGTGTGGGATACCGGATTTTTCCAGGGTTTAATCGCCCGCTCCGGCGCCGATATCGCGGGGCTGGGCCCGATAATAGCCGTCAGCGTGCTAATGAGCCAGCTGATCTCCAATGTGCCGCTTGTGGCCCTTTATCTGCCGCTCCTGCGGCACGCCGGCGCCGGCACCCCGGAGCTGATGGCGCTCGCCGCCGCGTCCACTTTCGCGGGCAACCTTTTTATACTTGGCGCGGCCAGTAACGTGATAATAATACAGAACGCGGAGAAAAAAACGGGGGCGACCATAACCTTCCTGGAGTTCGCCCGGGCCGGGGTTCCGCTTACTTTTATAAATGCCATAATATACTGGGTTTTCCTGAAATGATAGAGGAGCAGAAATGACGACCGGAACCGACAAAGCCGCGCGCAAGGAAAAACTGCATGAGTTCTTTCGCATCCTGGCCGTCCCGTTAGTTCTGGCCCTGGTTAATTCCTCTTTTTTCAGGATGGCCCTGGCGGCTTTTACCGGCCGGCCTGACGGGGACGGTCCGCTGGTAAACGTAACCGTAGGGGCGCGCCACTCCGGGGTTAATATAGGCTTCCCGTTCGTGGCCATGTGCCTGATGGTCTATCT
>JAJZVJ010000261.1 GCA_021845705.1 bacterium | reverse complement strand
GGGGATGCTTCTATCTCTATGCAGGATGGGCATTTGCCGCAGGGAACCCCGTCCTTGGGGTTATGGCAGTTCAGCGCCCTGGCCAGGATCCTGGCTATGGTGGTCTTGCCGCAGCCGCGCGGGCCATAGAACACGTAAGAATGGGCTATGCGCCCCAGTTTCACGGCGTTCTGGAGGGTAACCTTGATAGTTTCCTGGCCCATCACCTCGGTGAGGTTCCCGGGGCGGTATTTAGTGGCAAGATTTTCGTACATATATTTAAAGTAGCTGCCGGACAACTTGGGAGAGACCGGTAAGGCAGCCGGGCGGCCGTTTAGAACTTTATTCCGGCGCCTGCCGACAGGAAATTGTTGTTCTTCGAGCCGTCGTCGAATATCTGGTAGGAGACGTTCACCGTTACCATGCTCAGGTCTATGTAGGCCCCCAGCAGGTAGGCGGTGCTGTCTTTTACGCCGCCCTTGTACTTGGTACCGGTATAGGCCACAAAGGGGGTCACCATCGGCACGGAGGACAGCAGGTCCAGACGGATGTTCACGCTGGACTTGGGGTTGGCCGCGTAAACGAAGTTCTGCCGGGGCACGGGGTTGATGGCGGCCACGGTGTCCTCGGTCCCGTAGGTATAACCGGTATAGGAGGCGGAAAGATTCACCATCATGATCTTCGCCCCGGCGAAGAGAGAGGCCTGGGTCTGGTTGGTTTTCAGGTCCCCGCCGGCGGAGGTCTGCTTATGCATGACCTCTTTGAGCGAGGCGCCTATGTCTATGCGGGTCACGCCCTGGCCGCCGCGCGCGGTGCTGCGGGCGCCGGGGCCGGCAAGGCGGGAATGGCCGCCGGAGCCGGGGGTAAGGGAGAAAGTTATGTCCCCGCCGGCGTAATTGTTGGAATAGCCGTTCACTTCGGGGGTGGTCCCCACTTCGCCGCCCAGGGTGTATTTTGAAGCTTCCCACGCGCCGCGGACCTCGTAGGTGCGCGTAGTATCCAGGGAGTCCGATTTATAGCTGGCCAGGGAAGGCTCAAGGGCCAGGTTGCCGGAGCCTATGGTAAGGTCCAGTTTGGTCCCGCTGTAGCCGTGCGGCCCCGAGGTGGCGGTCACGCCGCCGTCGAAATAAGCCGCCGCGTTAAGCCCGAGGCAGGCCACCGCCGCCGCAGTGATAATTATTTTCTTCATTTTTTCTCCCGTTCTATGTCGCGCTCTCCATCCCCCCCCGCCAGTGTGCAAGCGGGAATTATATCTATATTATACGATTTTTCTCCCCCCCAAATGAAAACGGCCCCTTGTAAAAAGGGGCCGTTGACATTTTATGCGCCGGTTCAGTTCTCGCAGGTTCCGGTAACCGAGCGGTAAGCCTGCGGGACGTCCGCGGCCAGGAAGCTGGCGCAGTCCCGTTTCAGCTGGCTCACATAGTTTATGCGGCCCAGAGCCGCGTTGTTGGCGGCGGTGAACGCATCGCTCTTCCTGTCGAACCCGGTCAGCACCTTGCAGCCGGCCCAGCAGCTGTCCTGCAGCGCCGACCAAAGAGCGGAACACTTTGAATTGCAGGTGTTGTAAGCCGCGTCGAATTCCGCCTTTTTCTGGTGCGCGTCGTCCACAGCTTTGCTCATCTCAAGTCTGGCGCTCTTTATAGCGTTGTTCTTTACCGCCAGTTCAGACTGGTAGCGGGAAACCTGCCCCGGGTCCAGGTGAGTAGCATTAGAATGAGACGACGGATGCGTAGTTGGATGAGTAGCAGGATGTGTAGTCGGGTGTGTAGCCGGATGCGTGGCCGGGTGCGTAGCCGGGTGTGTAGCCGGGTGCGTGGTCGGCTGTGTAGCCGGGTGCGTGGTCGGCTGCGAAGTCGGCTCCGAAGTAGGCTGTGAGGTCGGCTGAGTAGCGCCCGAGAAATACGACTCGTTGATACCATAGCCCAGTAGAGCATTTTTCACCGTAGAGATAGCGTTCTCTGTTTTAGCGAGGTCGTTCGCTATCTGGTCGAAATTAGGCAACATGCCCGTTATGCCGTCTTTTATCTCTTTGCTGCGCATCTGGTTGGAGATCATGTTGTCCGGCACCACATCCCCCGGAGGCGTACCCGCCCCCACTCCGTCCTCCCAGGCTTTCCAGGCGGAAGCCTCGGCGCCCGAAGCCTTTGAATCGTCGAACTTGTGCCCGCTATTCCATAGCGTGTCCCAATCCAGGGCGCGCTGTTTTGAAGCCGTGGTTTTAAGAGGAGCCTCGGCAGACTGGCCCGAGGGCTCGGCTTTCTGGGTATCCGTGGACGGCTGCACGTCCTGCAGCCTGGCGGTCAGCTTCTGCAGCTTAACCACGGGGTTGTCGCTGCCGCCGCTTATGCCGGACACCGCGCTGTCTATGGAGGACTGCGCGTCGTGTATGGCGCTTATGCCGCTGTCCACAAGCCGGACCTGGCCTGAATACGCGGTATACCATTTGCGCTGCCCTTCAAGGTTGGTGGAGGCGACCGTAAAGAACCTGGGCCCGGTATCCTCCCACTGTTTGAGCACGGTTTGTATATTTGTCTTGGTAGCGTCGTCAATAACGCCTTCTGTGCCGTTAATTACTTTCATCCTTACTTTAGGAGGGGTGCTGTCAAGGTCTGCCTTCAGCACGGCTAATTGCGCCACAAAAGGATCGTACTTGGCCTTAGTAGCGTTTACCTTACCCTGCGCGGACTCTATCCTGCCTGAATAGTCGGTCAAAGCCTGGTCGGCTTCGTTGCGCTTATTCTGCATGACATTCTTTACGCTGCCGTTGGCCTGTGAACTGAGATTCTGAAAGGCCCCGGCCACGCTTTTAGCGCTCTCTTCGGCTTTAGTGGGGTCGGCCTCGGTCTTTACCACCGTGTTCACTATATCCTGCAGTATGGCGTCATAATCTTTGAGTTCGGAAGCGGAACCGGAGCCAGGGTTATGTTCCGGGCTGGAACCGGGAGTCGGCCCGGGAGTCGGCCCGGGGCCGGAACCAGGCGTAGCAGGAGCCCCGGTAGTAGGTTTAGCGCCTTTGCCGCAAGGGCAATAGTCAGCGTGCCCGGCGTTAGTGGCCTTATCCCCGGCGTTGACATAGAACTCCGGCGACTGCATAGCGCCATTCCTGCAATTCGCCAGGTCTGCCTGTACATCATGATTACCATTAGGCAGAAAAGCCAGATTGGCGTTGGCAGGTACCCAGCACTTGGCAGGGGCGGGGCTCGGACTCAGCACGTTATCGATGGAATTCCCGACGAACTTGCCGATAGAGGTGGAGATGGCGCCCACCACGGCGTTTATGATCTGCTTGGGGATCTCGTACTTCTTAAAGAACTGCCATTTCTGCTCCTCAAGCGCCGCGTTCTTGGCAAGCGTCTCGGCAAGAGACTCGCCCGAGCGGCTGTGCTCGTATTTATTGGTGGAGTTGGAAGGCTTGGTGGTTTTATCCGTCTCGCCAAGGCCGCCGGCCCCGCCTGAGCCTTTACCTACGTCTATAGCGTCGGCGGCGGCTTTATCCAGCGAGTTCATGGCCGAAGCGCCGGAGAAATCCCCGGCAGATTTATTAGCCTGGGAACGGAGCTTTTCATAAGCGTCCTTCGAGGCGCTGTTGGGGGTGTTGGAGGCCACCCCCTTATAACCCGCCATGGCCACAGGCCCCAACATTGAACGCTTTGTAGACTTGGATGAAGCGGATTTGGCGTTGTCTATTATTTTCCCGTCGGCGCCGACAGTTCCCGCCGTGCGGGTACCGGAATCGCCTCCGAAGGAGAGGCCGCGCAGGCTGGACTGCATGCGGGGAATTACTGTCACGGCGACCACCGCCTTGGTAGCCTCGGAGAAAGCGCTGCGGGCGGATTCTTTCATAGCGTCCCGGAAGCTTGAGGAAGGCGGCGCTGACGGCGGCATTACCGGCGCCGCGGGCTGGGAGCCGATGATAAGAGAAGCGGGATCGCGGGAGCTGAGCGGGGTTACAACCTCGCCGTTACCGTCCGCCGAACCCTGGCTGAGGCCGTTCACTCCGGGCTCGTAAGGGCCCGAGGCGTCGCGCGTGCCGAAGCCGCTGGTCAGCATGGTTTTCTCCGGCGGCTGGGACATCATATACTCGGCTACCGGCGCCATTACCAGGACGCTGAGGCCTATCCCCACGAACGCCATATCCTTGCGCGAAAGGTTCTTAAGCCTGTCGATTATGCTTCCCTGGGCGCGGGAGAACGACGGCATCTTGCCGAAGGGGGATGTCTTTTTGAACGGCGAAGCCGATTTGGGCAGTACCGGGGCCCCGTCTTTGTCCTCATCCTCATTGTAAAAGTTCATAACCGCCTCCGAATCCGTATTTTAATTTTACGCCGGCCTGCGCCCTTACCGCCGGAAGCCGGCCAATAAGACAACAAAAGCGACCGCGCACTTCTCCAAATTATACTTTACCTGATGGCTGCGCCGCATCCAAGTGTCATTAGGCCCCTGATCTGCTGGGCCCTTTGGCCCAAGGCCTGCGCCGGGCCCGTATCCGCC
>JAJZVJ010000260.1 GCA_021845705.1 bacterium | reverse complement strand
CCGATCTCTGGGCCTATTGACGCTTGGCGGACGCCGTCAGGCAGGGTAAACTAGAAGCATCACGCAGACGAGAAGGAGATTCTAATCCATGTCGAAGATCCTACTGCCGCTCCTTATATCCGCCCTTTTCCAGACTAACCTTTGCCTTGCCGCTCCGCTTACGGCTTTTGACGAAGCCGCGCGGCTCGGAGGCGCCGCCGCGGACGCCGTAGCCGCGCCCGCGCCGGCCCCGTCCAGGGCCGGGAGCGATCTTACCGCCGGCTATTTACGCCTTCTAAGCTCCCCGGGACAGGGCCTTGGTGAGAAGGAGACCGCGGAACTGCGCGGGTGCAGGGTGTTGCTGGTCAGGGGTTTCATGACCGGCGGCTACGTGGAGCCGATATCCATTTTTGGACGGAAAGTTTGGATAGGCCGCTATTTCCACGATCAGATGAAAGCCCTGAAAGAGCTGGGCGTGGATTACGCCATGGCGGACGTGGATTCCGTCATGCTGCCGGCGCATAACGCCGCCAAGATAGCCGCGGAGATACGCAAGTCCGATAAGCCGGTCATACTGATCACGCACAGCGACGGTGGAATGTACGCGCTGCAGGCTCTGGTGGAAAACCCGGACCTGGCGTCCGGAGTGCGCGGCTTTATTTCCCTGCAGACGCCTTTCGGCGGGTCGCCGGTGGCTGATTATGTCAAAGGACACAGGCTGCTTTCCGCCGCGATGTCCGGGCTGCTGGGCCACTTCGGCGGAACTATAGACGCTCTTGACAGTCTTACTCCTGATAAAAGGTCCGCCTTCCAGGCCGCCAACCGCGAGGCCATCAACAGCGTGGTCGCCGGAGTCAGGATCATCTCTTTCGCCTCGTGGAAAGCCGACCGGCATGGGAAGCCGGACACGCTGTTGGAACTTCCCAGAAACCTGATGTTAACGCGCGGCATGGAGAACGACGGCCTGGTTCCGGCGGAGAGCGCCATCCTCCCCGGTTCCGACTATGTGAAGGTAGAGGGGGCGGACCACATAGTAACGGTCATGGCGGAAGATACGCTCGTTAAGTTCGACCGCCGTGCTTTTACCCGGGCGCTGCTTTCCCTGATAATCACGGGCGGGAAATAAGGAACGCGGGGCAAACGTTCATCACCTGAATTATGCGGAGAAGTCGGCGCGCTGGCGGCAAAACATTGTGGCAATTAGGAGAAGACGCATGAAGATCACAGTGCCTAAAATAGTAAGTTCGCTTGTTCTGTTCCTTTCTATTTCAACGGCTTCCGCCGCGGACCTTGAAAGTCTGGCGGCAAAGAGCCGATCGGCGTTCACAAACCAGGAGTTCCTGGCCGGAGAAACCGGGGCCGCTATCCCGGCCCCCGGGGAGCCGGCTTACATTGAGAAAGGCGGCGCCTGGCCTTATTTCCCGGGGACCAATGAAGGTAAAGCCCCGGATTTCGACAGCCCTATCCCCAATTTCGGCCTGGTCAGGGAAGGCGTGTACAGAGGAGCCCGGTTTACCACCGACAAGCAGTTCAAGTTCCTTAAAGATATGGGGATAACCACCATGGTGAATCTGCAGTGGCCGCTGAAAGACGACAAGAAACTCTGCCGGAAATACGGTTTCGACTGTTCTTACGATCCCGTAGCGATAGTGCCGTTTGTCGACTGGTATTTTGACATGAAAGCTCTTAAAAGGACTTTTGAATTCTCGGTCAACGAGCTTAAAGCCGGGAGAAAGATCTATATCCATTGCCACTTCGGCAGGGAGAGGACCGGGATCCTGGCGGCCGCTTTAACGATAAGGGACAGTATGTGCGGTCCTGACAGGCAGAACGACCCGCAACTGAAGGAAAAAACCTGGAAAACAGTCGAGGCCGGATTCGTGAAATACGGCTATAAAAGCACGTACGCCAAGCCTTTCCGCGAAATGCGCTCGTGGATAAACGACTTTGAGAAGAACAAAGACTGGCTTTGCCGGTAATACGGAGTAGATTACGTCATCAACGCGGGCACTGGAAACAGTACCCGTGTTGTTTATGGCCCATTCGGCCCGGAAAAAGGGCCAAATACCCAGGCTTTTCCGGGACCTTGGACCCTTTTGGGGTCCCAGGCAGGCTGTTAAACTGTAAGTATGTGGACTTTCGCACTTTTTGTTTGACATAAATCAACCGCAATTCTCCACTGCTTCACCACCCACACACTTGTTTAACCCCAGCCCGACCTGATCCCCGGCCGCGGTTGCCGCGCGGTTTTCCGCCAAATAAGCAGTCGGGCTAAATACCACTTGCATTCCGTTCCGCGTTTATGCTATTCTGTATGTGTTATAACATACAGTATAAAGGAGCATATCATGGCCACACAAACCAAGCCACGCGGCCGCGACACACTTCTACGCGGCTCGTTCTATACCCTGCGCCGCAAGTGCGGCAAGCCCTCCTGCCGCTGCATGGCGGGCCGGCTCCACGCCACGCCCGCCCTGTCATACAGCCTCGGCGGCGCCACCAGGCTGTTGACCCTGCGCCCGCAGGACGTGCCGGAAGTGAGGGCGGCGCTGAAACGCTACCGGCAGGCGCTTAGCGCCCTCGACCGTGAGGCGCTGGCAGGCATCCGCGCGCTCAGGCGGCGCATTGCCGGCCAAAAGGCCGACGCCCGGAAAACGCGGAAGTGACCGCCCCTATGTATGTATGGGATGCGTTAGTGGCGGCCTGCACACCCGTCTTTACCAGGCCCTCCTTCGCCCTGTTTGGCGATCTGCTGCGCGCCTGGGTGCTCTGTCCGGGACGGCATGCTGTCACACATATGCTGGGCATGCTTGACCCCGCGTCCAGCAGGAAGCACGACGCCTACCACCGGTTCCTGCGCGCCGGGGCCTGGAGCATGGCCGCGTTGTGGCGGCTGCTGGCGCAAGTGCTGGTGGCCGGATTGGCGGGGGTGCAAGCCATCCTGTGTTTGGACCTTGACGACACACTGTTCCACAAGACGGGCCGCAAGGTGGAAAGCGCCGGAATCTTCAGGGACGCCGTCCGGTCCATGAAGAACTCTGTTGTCTACGCGCTGGGGCTGAACCTGGTGGTTATAACCCTCCGGGTCAGCGCTCCCCGGGGCGGGGAGCCGCTTGGTCTGCCGATAAACGTGCGCGTATACAGAAAGGCGGGGCTGTCCCACCTGGACCTGGCACTGCAGATGCTGCAGGAGGTGAGGGAGTGGTTCCCCGGCCGCGGGATCCGCCTCTGCGCTGACGGGGCCTACGCCTCGCTGGCCGGGCGGGCGCCGGAAGGCGTCATCTTCACCTCCCGCCTGCGCAAGGACGCTGCGCTCTACGAGATAACGCTCCCGCGCAGGGGGAAGGGGCGGGGCCGACCCCGCAAGAAGGGCAGGCGCCTTCCGACGCCGGATGAAATGGCCGGCCGGGTCAGAAAATGGGTTGCGGCGACCATAGACTTCCGCGGCCGGTTGAAAAAGCGGTTAATCTATAACTACTGCCTTTGGAAGTGATACTGGAAACCGACACGGAAGGAGTGCACCCTGTGAGGGAAGAACTGATAGAGGCACAGATAAAAGGTGAATTACAATCTGTATCCTTACCCACGGCCCTGGCCGCCGGGCTCATCTCTATGGCGGAAAGGAAAAGAGCCGCGTCGGCCCAGGCCGTGGAGAAAACCGTCCAAAAGCTGCGATTTGATATTGATTCCCTTAATCAACAAATGAACGCTCTTTTGGACCTTGTCCTACGCGGGCAGATAACGCAGGATGAATACGCCCAAAAGAAGCGTTCATTTGTTGAGGATAAAAGGAATTTACAAGATACTTTAGCAGCTTTTGAACGGCAGAGTGTTAATCGGTTCGAACCGGTCCTGGGGTTAATTCATGAGGCGGTTCACGTCGGAGAACTGGCGGAGAGCGGAAAAGCGGAGGAAAACAGGGAAAAATTGGCCGTCTTATGGGCATAGCCCTTGATACGGCACGGCCATAGGCCAGAAAAAGATTGGTTCGAACTTCCGTATAGGCAGGCGGCGGCTTTCCGTCGAATACAAAAACCATTGGGAATTACTGCTTAATTTTAATTCTGCGCGCGCAGAAAATAATAATTTTTCTGCCGATTTTTTAAAAAGTGAAAAACTTCGGAGAGGAAGGGATTCGAACCCTTGATACGGGTTTACCCCGTATGCCGGTTTAGCAAACCGGTGCCTTCAACCACTCGGCCACCTCTCCATTAACCACATAGTGCTTATTTCTTCAGCATTTATTCCCGTTTACTTGACAAGCAAGATAACTGTCTAAAAATCAGTCTGACACCAGTCTGACACAATTTACTACTTTGAGGTCCCAGCCGCAGGCTTTGGTTCGCTGGGCAGTAAATTGATGGCTAGGAGCCTGTCCGACATAAGCAATTTCGGCTGCAATTGCCGCTTTTTGCCTGCGCCTTTGCGCCGCTCAACTTACAACCTCCGTCGAGGGTGCTCGTTTCGCGGCGCTTCGGCTCGGCCTCAAAATCGTCAATTTCGCCATGAAAGCCTTATGTCGGACAGGC
>JAJZVJ010000259.1 GCA_021845705.1 bacterium | reverse complement strand
GATCTGAAATTCCTGTCCTTCCGGTCCCCGCACGCGGACACCAGGCTCTCGAGGCCCAGGTAATGCAGCGCATCGGCCCCGATGAAACGCCGTATCTTCTCCAGGGTCATATTGCAGGCGATAAGCTCCGCTTTGCTGGGAGTATCTATGCCGTAGAAGCACGGCGAGATTATCGCGGGCGAAGCTATAGCCATTATGATCTTCTTCGCGCCGGCCTTCTTCAGGCTTTTTACGATCTTCCTGGAAGTAGTGCCTCTTACCAGTGAATCGTCTATAAGGATTATCGTTTTTCCTTTTATGACGTCCCGTATGGGCGCCAGCTTCAGGTGCGCGGTGAATTCCCGCAGGCGCTGGTCCGGCTGTATGAATGAACGCCCCGTGTAGTGGTTCCTCATAAAAACGGTCTGGTACGGTATCCACGACTCTTCGGAAAAGCCCAGCGCGTAAACAGTGCCGGAATCGGGCACGCCGGAAACTATATCGGCCCGAACACCTTTCATCTCGCGCGCGAGCAGCGCGCCTATCTCGTAGCGGGCGGTCTGGACGGTACGCCCGGCCACAACGGAGTCCGGCCGGGCGAAGTAAACCTGCTCGAATATGCAGCGCGTAAAATTCCCGGCCTTGGCAAAACGCCGGAAAGAAGCCTTGCCTTTCTCTATCACTACCATCTCGCCCGGCGCTATCTCCCTTATCGTCCTGCCGCCGGCCACCTCGATGGCGCAGGTCTCGGAGGCCAGTATAAAGGATTTGCCTATCCTGCCCAGCACCAGCGGCCTGAACCCGTTGGGGTCGCGCGCCCCGATAACCTTGCCCGGTGCCATGAACACGAAAGCGTAAGCCCCCTCAAGTTTCGGCAGGTTCTTCGCCAGGGTATCCTCCAGCCTGCCGGCGCGGTATTTTGCCATCAGGTGGAGTATAACTTCAGTGTCGCTGGTAGATTGGAAGATAGCCCCGCCCTTCTGCAGGCTCGCTTTCAAACCGTCCGCGTTGGTAATGTTGCCGTTATGGGCCACGGCCACCTGCCCCAGGCAGGAGTCCAGCACCAGCGGCTGCGCGTTCTTGATATGGCTTGAACCGGTGGTGGAATAGCGTATATGGCCTATGGCGCTCCGCCCGGTAAGGCTTTCCAGCGCGTCTTTAGTGAACACTTCGCTTACAAGGCCCATCCCTATGTTATGCCGCAGCACTCCCCGGTCGTCGGTAACTATCCCGGCGGATTCCTGGCCGCGGTGCTGGAGCGTGAACAGCCCGACGTAGGCCAGCTTTGAGGCGTCTTTGTTGTCAGTGATCCCGAATATTCCGCACATAGATTATTTTCCTTATTCCTGATTGTCCCGGCTCCCGGCCGGTATTTCACCGCGGCCGCCTATATTACATAATCCACGGCGTTCTTAAAGAAATGATATCCCGCCGAAACCGCCTCGCGGGCGGCGGCCGGGCGGTCCGGGTTCTGCCAGGCGAAGAAGTTGCGCTCCGGGTGCGGCATCAGGCCGAAACAGGTCCCGGAGGAGTTGGTTATCCCGGCGATGTCCAGCATAGAGCCGTTAGGGTTTTCGGCGTAGGTCAGGGCGTGAAGTTCGCGCGCCACCAGGTCCGCCATGACTTTTTTATCCTCTACTATGAACTTGCCCTCGCCATGCGCTATAGGCAGTTCTATTTCCTCCGGCAGGCCCTTTGTAAATATGCACGGGCTCTTTTTATTGATCCTGACCTTTTCCCATTTAGCCAGGAAATGGCCGCAGTCGTTGGCGTAGAGCGTTGAAAGCTGCGCGTTGCCCTTGTTCTCCGGGAGGAAACCCGTCTTGACCAGTATCTGGAAGCCGTTGCAGATGCCTATGACCGGCCTTTTATCTTTAATGAACGCCCCGAAATCCGCCGAGAGTTTGTTCATCTTCACGGCGTAGATCTTGCCGGCCGAGATGTCGTCCCCGTAGGAGAAGCCGCCCGGGAAAGCCATAAGGTCGTAATCGAGGACCCTGCGTTCGCCGGAGAGCAGCTGGTTAATATGGACCAGTTCCGGCTCGGCCCCGACATATTTAAAAGAGTTGAAGGTCTCTATGTCGCAGTTGGTGCCGGTACCGCGCAGGATTATAGCTTTAGGTTTCATATAAGGTCCCGTTTCCAGCAGGTCTTGAGAACGTTCACGTCTTCCCGCAAAAGCCGTTTCCCGCCGTCGGCGACGTCAAGCGCCGGCTCTTCGTTCACGTAGCCGATTTCGCTGACGGGCAGGCCTTTTACCAGCTTAAGGAACTCCGTTTCCTTCCCTTTTATTATTTCAAGGACCAGCCTCGCGGGACTTTCGCCGAAGAGCAGTTCCAGCGGCGACAACTTTTTTTCCCTGCCGGTTCCGGAGAGGTCTATCTCCGCCCCGAACCCTCCCGAAAAAGCCATTTCCGCCAGCGTTACGGCCAGCCCGCCCTGCGATACGTCGTGCGCGGCGGCCACGCAGCCGGCTTTCATCGCTTTAAGGAGCGCCGTATACAGCCGGACGGCGGCTTTCATATCCAGCGGCGCTACCGCGTTATTGCCGGAGTCCGCCATGTCGTTGTAGACGGAGCCCCCCATCCCGCGAAGGCTTACTCCGGCCAGATAAAGCGGGTTGCCGGCTTCTTTGAAGTTCATCGTTATGGCCGCGCGGATATCCTCCACCGGGGCCGTGGCCGAAATAAGGAGCGAGAGCGGGATAGGGTACTCCCTGCCCTCCGCGTCCCTGGCCTGGTTATAAAAACTGTCCTTGCCGGAGATAAAAGGCGCCCCGTAGGCGACAGCCGCGTCGTGACAGCCCTCGGCTGCCAGCACCAGGTCCCCCATCACCTCGGGGTCGCGCGGGCTGGCGGCGCAGAAGTTATCCAGGATGGCCGTGCGCGAGATCTCCGCGCCCACGCACAGCAGGTTCCTAACCGCCTCGTCCACCGAGTGCAGGGCCATCTGGTAAGGGTCTATCTTTCCCGCCGCCGGATTAAAGCCGTGGGTCACGGCGAAGCCCGAAAAATCGTACAGGTCCAGCGTGGCCGCCTGCGGCCAGATGACCGCGGCGTCGCCGGGCCCGTCGCCGTATTTCCCCTGCAGCGGCTTTATGACCGTCCCCCCCTGCACCTCGTGGTCGTACTGGGTTATGACGGAATGCCTCGAGCAGACATTAGGGTGGGCCAGCATAGCCTTCAGGACGGCGCCGTACGTTTTAGCGGGCACTACGGGGCTTGCCGCGGATATCTTAACCTTCCGCCTGACGGCCGGCTTTTCGAAATTAGGAACCCCGCCGTGCAGGAAAGCCATTGGCAGGTCCACTATCTTCTCTTCGCCGTACGTTACCAGCAGGCGGCCGTCGCCGGGGAAGGTTCCCAGCACGCAGTAGTCGCAGCTTTCCGCGTTCAATATTGTTTCCAGCGTCTTAAGTTTAGCTTTGGGGACCGAAAGGACCATGCGCTCCTGCGACTCGGACACCCAGATCTCCCACGGCTGTATACGGGTGTCTTTGAGCTGCGCTTTCTCAAGGCGGACCCGCGCCCCGGTCTCAGAGCCCAGTTCTCCTATGGCCGAAGAGAAACCGCCGGCGCCGCAGTCCGTGACCGCGTTATACAGGCCCAGGTCCCTCGCGCGCATCAGCACGTCCAGGGTTTTCTTCTCGTTAACGGCATTACCTATCTGCACGGCGGAAGCCGAGGTGTCCTCCTCGATATTCGCGGAGGAAAAAGTGGCGCCATGAATGCCGTCCCGGCCCGTGCGGCCGCCGATGGAGACGATAAGGTCGCCGGGAACCACCTTCTTTTCTATCTTATCAACAGGGATCAACCCGGCGCACCCCACATAGACCAGCGGGTTAAGCAGGTAGCCGTCGTCGAAATACAGGCCGCCGGAGGCGGTCGGGATGCCCATCCGGTTGCCGTAGTCCCTGACGCCCTCCACCACCCCCCGCATGATGCGTTCCGGCGGATGGGAATTTTTAGGAAGCTTCTTTTTGGTGTCCAGGTAACCGAAACAGAAATTGTCGGTGTTCAGGACCGGCTTCGCGCCCAGACCTACGCCAAGGATGTCCCTTATTACCCCCCCTACCCCGGTTTCAGCCCCGCCGTACGGCTCCACCGCGCAGGGATGGTTATGAGTTTCAGCCTTGAAGGCCAGGCCCCATTTCCCGTTCTTGCCGAATTCAACTATGCCCGCGTTATCGGTAAAAACGGAGAGGCACCATTTCCTGTTCAGCGTTTTAGTGGCCTTGACTATAGTTTCTTTGAAGAGGTTTTTATACTTCCTGACTTTGCCGCCGGACCTGAAAGCTACCGGGCCGGAAAAAGTTTTGTGTTTGCAGTGTTCGGACCAGGTCTGCGCTATGGTCTCCAGCTCGCCGCGGGACGGCTGCCGGCCGCGGCGCCCGAACTGGCGCTGGACCTCGGCGAGCTCCAGCGCGTTAAGCGACCAGCCGTACGTTCTATCCAGCTCGATGAGCTGTTTTGTATTTAACGACGTGAAATTTACAAGGGGATCGGTCATAGTTTTCAGCATTTCTCTAT
>JAJZVJ010000258.1 GCA_021845705.1 bacterium | reverse complement strand
CGACACGGTCCGGGAGATAAAGGCGAAATACCCGAAATCTTCCATTAAATGCGTCCGGCTTGAGGAAGAGGACGGGTATCTGGTCTACGAGACTCTTTTCCTTGAGGGCGGAAAAGTAACGGAGGCGAACGTGGACGCCGGCAGCGGCCGCATCTTGAAAGCGGAAGCGGGCGAAGACGGGGAAAACGACAGGGAGATAGGCGAAAAAAACGAAGGGAACGAAGAGCAGGCCGGTGAAAAAGAGGAAGCGGGCGAAAAGAACGAGTCCCAGGTTAAAGCCTCGATATCCTTGAAAGACGTCAAGGAAAACGCGATATACGGCCTTGCCGGGATCTCCCTGGATAAAGCCGTGGAAGCGGCGGCGGCGGCGTTCCCCGGGAAAGCGGTCAAAGCCGGGCTGGAGAACGAAAACGACAGCCTGGTTTACGGGGTGGAGATAGTTTCCGCCGGCGGCAAAACCGCGGACGTCAAAGTAGACGCCGGTAACGGGAAAGTGCTGGCCGTCGAGAAGGACGGAGACGGGGAAAACGACGAAAAGGCGGAAGGGAAAGACGGGGAAAAAGACGAGCAGGGAGAGCATAAGGATTAACGCCCCGCGGAAATACCGCAGGGCTGCGGGCGTAAGCTCCGCCGTCCCGCGGGGGGCCGCCGGTGAAGGTTCGGCCCGCTTTAAAATCTCGGACCAAGGAAGTGTTCTTATGTTCAAGAACCGGATAATTCTGTTCGCGTTTCCCGCCGCGCTGGCGGCCGTAATTCTCGCGGGGTGCAAGAAAAATCCCGCGCCACCCGCGCAGCCGCAGCCGCCGGCGGCGGCCCAGGCCGCCGTTCCCGCAGCGGCGGAGAAACCTGTAGCGCCCGAGATAAATCCTCCCGGGGATATTCCGGACTCCCAGGTGTTCGTAAAGTATTCCTCCGCCGAGGGGAAATATTCCCTGGACGTGCCCGAGGGCTGGGCCCGTTCCGAACACGGCGCCGACGTCAGTTTTGCCGATAAATTCGACGGAGTAGCTGTAGTCCTGTCAAAGAGCCCGCAGCCTCCCACGGAGGCCGGTATAAGGACCGGGCAGGCCGCCGCGCTCAAAAAGGACGGGCGCGCCGTGGAGATACAGGGAATAAAGACAAAAAAAATGCACGGCGCGGCGGTCATCTGCGTCACCTACGCCTCTAATTCCGCTCCCGACCCGGTCACCGGCAAACAGCTCCGCCTGGAAAACGCGGCGTACTATTATTACAACAACGGCGGCCTGGCCGCCCTGACCATGTGGGCGCCCAGCGGCGCGGATAACGTGGACCAGTGGAAACGCATGTCTGAAAGTTTCAGGTGGCGCTGATATGCCGGTTCTTACCGCTAACGATCTGTACCGGTTCTACCACGCCGGAGAGGACGAGACGCTCGCGCTGCGCGGGGTAAGCCTGGCGGTGCAGGCCAAAGAGATGGTGGCGGTGATGGGGCCGTCCGGCAGCGGGAAATCCACCCTGCTCGCCTGCCTGGCCGGCCTGGACGAACCGGACGGCGGCTATGTCCAGGTCCTGGAGCACCGGCTGACCAGGCGGCCGGAAACCGAGCGCTCGGCGTTAAGGGCGCGGTATATAGGCATAATGCTGCAGACCGACAACCTTTTCGAGACCCTGACGGTAGAGGAGAACCTGCTGCTTTCAATGCGGCTGGCCGGCAAAGTGGACCGGCGGCGGCTGGATTATCTGCTCGGCTTTATCGGCTTGAGCGACCGCCGAAAAGAGCTGCCGTCACATCTGTCCGGCGGCGAAGAAGCCCGCATCGCGCTGGCCGTGGCGCTGGCCGCGGATCCCGCCGTATTGCTGCTGGACGAACCCACCGGGGAGGTGGACGGAGAAACGGAACTGCGGATCATGGAATTGATTTCGCAATATTGCCGGTCCGGGGGCGCGGCGGTGCTGGTTACGCACAGCGACGCGCTGGCGCGGCAGGCAAATCGCACCATCCGCCTGCTGGATGGCCAGGTGACTAACAATGACTGATACCTTTGTGGACGGCCGCGGCCTAGGCCGCATATATCATCGCGGAACCCTGCCGGTAGCCGCACTGACCGGGGCCACGGTCTCCGTGCGCTCCGGTGACCGCATCGCCGTTGTCGGCCCGTCCGGAGGGGGAAAATCCACGCTATTGCAGCTTCTGGGCGGGCTGGACGCCCCCGACGAAGGCCAGATCGCCTGGCCGGCGCTCGGCCCCCGCGGGCAGCTGCGCCCCCGGCAGGTCGGGTATGTCTTTCAGACCCCGAGCCTTCTGGAGTCCCTCACCGTGCTGGAAAATGTGGAGCTGCCGCTGCTGCTCACCGGCGAAACCTCGGAGGCGGCGCGGGTACGGGCGCGGGAGATCCTGGCGGAACTCGGGCTGGCGGCCATAGCGGAGAAATTACCGGCGGAATTATCCGGAGGGCAGGCGCAGCGGGCGGCGGTAGCCCGGGCGTTCGTAGGCAAACCCCGGTTAATACTGGCCGATGAGCCGACCGGCCAGCTGGATCACCCTACGGCGCAGCGCTTATTCGACGTCCTGCTCGCTTTGCTTTCCAAAACCGATACCGCGCTGGTGGTGGCTACCCACGACCTCGCTATCGCGCAGCGGTTCCCCGTTAAATGGCGCCTGGCTCACGGCCGTCTGGAGGTTTCGTAATGGCACAGATCCTGATATGGCTAAAAGGGACGCTGCGGCACCGTTTCGGCCACCTCGCCGGGGCGATGCTCGGCGCCGCGCTGACGACGGCCTTTATCGCCGCCCTCGGCGTCTTTCTCACCGTAAGCAATTCCCGGATGACGCAGCGCGCGATCCGGGACGTACCGGTGGACTGGCAGGTCCAGCTGGCTCCGGGGGCGGATAGCGGCGCGGTTAAAAAGCAGGTCCTCGAAACTGCGGCTCCGGAAGTCATTGAAGAAGTGACCTATGCCCAGGTGAACGGCTTTGCGGCCCTTACGGGCGGCACCGTGCAGACCACCGGCGCCGGGAAGGTGCTTGGGATCAGTTCCCGTTATTTCAGCCTGTTCCCCGCCGAAGTGCGGCAGCTGGCGGGGCCGGCCGGAGGCGTACTCCTGGCGCAGCAGACCGCCGCTAATTTACACGCGGCCGTGGGGGATCCGGTCCGGCTCCTGCGCGTAGGCCTGCCCCCGGTAACCGTAAAAGTCGGGGGCATTGTGGACCTGCCCAACGCCGATTCGCTTTTTCAGGCGGTAGGGGTCCCCGCCGGCGCCGCGCCGCAGGCCCCTCCGGATAATGTGCTTATCCTGCCGGCCGCGCTCTGGCGCCAGCTCTTCCAGCCGCAGCTTAAGGTGCGGCCCGATTCCATCCGCCTGCAGTTCCATCTCCGGCTCGGCCATACGCTCCCCGGCAACCCGGACGCCGCGTATGCGGCCGTGACGCATGAAGCCAATAATCTGGAGGCGCGGATAGCCGGCAGCGGCATAGTAGGCAATAATCTCGCGGCGCGGTTATTGAGCGTAAGCGAAGACGCGCTCTATGCCAGGGTGCTGTTCTTATTCCTCGGGTTTCCCGGCGTGATCCTGGTGATAGTTCTTACCCTGTCCGTGGCGGGGGCTGGCGCGGCGCGGCGCACAAGCGAACAGGCTCTTTTGCGCCTGCGCGGGGCGTCCGTAGCGCAGATCCTCCGGCTTGAAGGGGCAGAATCGGTCCTGGCCGGCTTGGGCGGCGTGCTCCTCGGGCTTCCGCTTATCCTCCTGTTCTCCCGCCTGATGGGTATCCCGGCGCAGCAGCTTTTGGGGCGGTCCGCGCTGGCCTGGATAGTTTTTGCGGCGCTGGCCGGCCTGGCGCTGGCGATCGGCGCGGTGGTGCTCCCCGCCTGGTCACAGGCGCGCAAGACCACGGTGGCGGCCGCGCGCGCGCCCGCAAGGCAGCAGGTGGAGCCGCTCTGGGCCAGGATGTGGCTGGATATAATTATTCTGCTCATCGGGACCATCGAATACTGGCGCACGGCCAGTTCCGGCTACCAGGTGGTGCTGGCGCCGGAAGGGGTGGCGGCCAACTCGGTTAATTATGAGGCGTTCATAGCGCCGCTCTGCCTGTGGCTCGGCGGCATTTTGCTGCTGTCGCGGCTGCTGAAATTATGGCTGGGCCACGGGAGCCCCGCGCTGACGAAACTGTTGACGCCCCTGGCGCATTCCCTGGCCGGGCTGGTTTCCGGTTCTATCTCGCGCCAGCATGTTTTGATCACGCGCGGGATAGTGCTGATCGCGCTCGCGGTCTCGTTTTCCGTCTCCACGGCTGTTTTCGACACCACTTACAACGCGCAGTCCCGCGTGGACGCCGTACTCACCAACGGCGCGGACGTCACGGTGACAGGGACTACCTCGGCGCCCGCCGGGGAGAAACTGGCCGCGCTGCGGGCGGTCCCCGGCGTGGCGGCCGCGCAGCCGATGCAGCACCGTTTCGCCTACGTAGGCAACGACCTGCAGGATATATACGGGATAGATCCCGCGCATATCGGCGAAGCGACAATGATCTCCGACGCCTATTTCAGCGGTCATAA
>JAJZVJ010000257.1 GCA_021845705.1 bacterium | reverse complement strand
CCGATCTGAGGGCGACCTGCCGCACATTTTCAAGCGTTTCTACCGCGCGGACTCCTCCCGGAGCTCCTCCGGCTTCGGCCTGGGACTCGCCATAGCCAAGTCCATAGCCGACGCCCATAACGCCGAAATAAAAGCCGAAAGCCGGCACGGCAAGGGCTCCGTCTTCACCACTGTTTTTCCGCTTCCAGCCTGACAAGCGTAATTTCAGAGTAAGACCGCGCGATGCCGCTGCCGGCGACGGCCATGGGGCGGCCCGCGGCCTGATATAACCGCCCTAATATTCCGCCCCGAACCTACCGACACTTGCTTTTATCCGGTTCCGGAACATTAAAATCTTTTAATATTGTTTTAAGCGTGCTTTAATGGGGTTGTTGCTACACTATGGGTGCAGAAGTAAATCTTTTGGAGGACACTAAAATGAAAAAGTACATACTTGCAGCCATAACCCTCGCCGCTTTCACCGGCATGAGCTTTGCGCAGGCCCCGGCGACACCCGCCGCCGCTCCCGCCAAGGCCGAGAAGCACGCCGCCAAGCACGAAAAAATGAAGGTTGAGACCTTCGGCGGAGAGATCAGCGGGATCGACGCCGCCAAGAACGAGATCACCGTTAAGAACGCCAAGGGCGTGGAGAAGACCTTCTCCGTGGAGGCCGGCAAGCTGGCCGCCCTTTCCCAGGGCGAGAAAGTCAGGGTCACCGTGAAGGGCGGCAAGACCTTCGTGAAAGAGATAAAAGAGCACAAGGCCAAGCACGAGAGCAAGAAAGCCGAGGCCAAGAAACCCGAAGCAAAGAAAACCGAAGCCGGCAAATAACCGGATAATAGCAGGCATTAAAAAAGGACCGGCCGGGTTTTCCCGGCCGGTTCGCTCTTTTATTCAGCTGCTGTCGGCTATTTCGCCATATACCAGGAAATAAACTCGTCCCACTTTGAAGCCGAAGCCCAGGCAAGTTCATTATAGCCGGCGCCGACCTCGTAGCCGGGCAGGTAAACCGCTATGCCGTGAGACTCGGAGTAATCCTTCTCCCCCCGGCGCTGGGCCCTGCCGCGCGGCATATAGTCGTCCGGGGAGTAGTCCCCGCCGTCATCGGGAGAGGCGGCCTTGCTGTTGAAGCGGTTGTGCATCACCAGGTCCTTGGCTATAAAGTCAGTCAGCGCCGCCGACTTCTCCTTCACGGCCGCGTCCTGCGTTTTCCCGGAGACAAGGCTGACGAAGTTATAAAGGTCCTTGTTATCGGGGATAGCGTAGGACATCGCGGAAGAGCGCGCGGCTTCCACCTCTGTCTTTAGTCCGGCGGCCATCACCGCGTCCACCCAGGCGTTAACTTTCTCCACCAGCTCGGGCAGCGCGGAAGACCTGACGAAACTCTGCGTGGAGCCGGTCCCCTGCTTCTGATAATGGTCGCTGTAGGCGTCAACGGCGGTCCTGGCGAGTTCAGCGGGGGACATCTGAGGCTTCGCCGCCACCGGCGCAAGGAAGTCGTTGTAGGTATAACCGTCCCCGGGCTCGGTCTCTTCGGAGCCCACTATGTAATCGACATTGTTTTTTATTTCGTAGTCCACCTCCGGCATCTGCATAAGGCAGGCGTCGGAGCCGTATACATCGACCTTGCCTATTTCCTTCAGTGCCAGGCCCAGCTGCGGGGTATTGATGTGGTTGTCCGTCTCTTCGTCGTAGGAGATGCCCTTGTTAAGCCTCGCTTTCGCGCCTTTCTCCCAGCCGGAACCGTGGTTCCAGACTATCAGCATATATTTTTTGGCGGGATAGGCGGCCTTCGCCCATTTGCCGAAAGCGGCCAGGCTCTTGTAGTCGCCCATGTCCACTTTCCCCATATCCTCCAGCATCTTCGAGCCGACGGTCTCCGTATCGGTGTCCTTTTCTATCAGGTAACGCCGGGTGCCTTTCCAGTCCCCGTTGGAGTCATCGTAGCCGTCTATGCGCCCCGCCTCCACTACAATATTGATCTTATCCGTGGAACCCACCCGCTCCATCTCGTTCATGTCCAGGCTGGCGTAGGGCTCAAGGTCGTTCTTGCCGTTTATAAAGACCATTATGGTCCATTCTTTGGCGTTCTTATTGAGCAGGGCCTGGTACTGGCCTTCGAGCCAATGCCCGAGGCCTTTGCCCTGCGAGGGCGAGGCGGCGGGGGTTTCTATGGCGGAAAGCTCCGACTTAAGGTCCATGTCCTTACCGTCGAAATTTATGCCGGAAGCGGAAGCGAGCGAGACCGAGAACAGCGCGGAAAGGGCGGAAAGCCCCAGTTTATTCAGCATGAGTTCCTCCTGTTGCTGCACTCATATATTAACAAGTGCCGGCGAAGCGCAATAGAGTCAAAGGTCCCTTAAAGCTGCGGCAAAAGGCCCAAGCGGGCCCAGGCAGCGCTGGCAAAAAAAAGCCGCCCGCTTATGGCGGACGGCTTTTTTACAGTTAAGGGTTGGCCTCAGGGCTGAGCCAGCCAGGCTATGAACTCGTCCCAGTTGGAATACTTGGCCCAGGCAAGGTCCGCGTAAGCGGCCGGGGCGGCGGCGCCGGGCAGATAGACGGCTATGCCGTGGGAATTGTCGTAGCTGACAGGTCCCCACCAGCCGCCCTCGCTGTTGGTGGTGCGGTTGGCACCCACCAGGGTTCCGGAGATATAGGACATCAGGGCTTCGCCCTTCGCCTTAACTTCGGCGTTCTGGGTCCCGGCCAGTACCAGCTGGGCGAAGTGGTAAAGGTCCTTGTTCTCGGGGTAGGCGTAGCTCTGCGCGGCGCCCATGGCCTTCTTGGCCAGGTCTTTCTCCCCCGCCTGGGTTATGGCGTAGGCGAACGCGTTAGCCGCGTCAAGGAAGCCGGGAATAGCGGCGGTCCTGACATAGCTCTGGGTGGAGCCGTCGCCGCTGGCCTGGTAATGGTCGGCATAAGCGTTGACCGCGACCTTGGCCAGCTCTTCGGGGCTCATCGAGGGGTTGGCGGCCAGCGGGCCCAGGAAGGTGTTGTAGGTGTAGCCGTCGCCGGGCTCGGTCTCTTCCGAACCCACTATGAACTTAACGTAATCTTTTATTTCGTAATCCACTTCGGCCATCTGCATCAGGCAGGCGTCCGAGCCGTACACATCCACGCCGCCCGCGCCTTTAAGGATAAGGCCCAGCTGGGGGGTGTCTATGTGGTTCTTGGTCTCGTCGTCATAGGAAATGCCTTTGTCGGCAAGGGCGCGGGATTTTATCCAGCCGGCGCCGTGGTTCCAGATGATGAGCATGTACTTCTTGGCGGGATAGGCGGCCTTTGACCAGTTCACGAAGTCTATCACGCTCTTGTAGTCGCCCATGTCCACCTTGGGGAACTCGGCGACCACGGGGGAGGTGATCTTGGCGGTGTCGGCGTCTTTCTGCACCAGGTAGCGGCGCACGGTCTTCCAGTCGCCGTCGGAGGTGTCATAGCCGTTTATGCGGCCGACTTCGGTCACTATGTTCACCTTGTCGGTGGAGCCTACCTGCTCCATCTCGTTCATATCTTTCAGCGCGAACTGTTCAAGGTTGTTCTTGCCGTTCACGAAAACCATTATGGTCCATTCCTTGGCCGGGCGGTGGGCCTTGTCGGCCACGGGCGCGGGCACGGAGATATCCTGCCTGGTTATCTCGTCTTTCAGGTTAAAGGCCTTGCCGCCGTCGAAATCCACCCCGGCCAGCGCGAACTGGGCGGAGAAGGACAGCGCAAGCGCCGCTAATGCTGTTTTTTTCATTCTGCCTCCAATATTTCCCCTGCTTTAGGGGCGGATCACTATAACTAAAACCAAGATTACTATATTTCCAGATGAATATCAAAGAGTTTTGGGTTGTTTTGGGTTGTTTGTCCGGGAAGATAAAGCAAAGACCGCCCCCCTTGGCCATATAGGGAATCGCCTTATGTGCCGCCGGCGCCGGTTATATGGGGGCGTAAACCCGGTGAGCCCGGCGGGAGCGGGTCTTTAAAAATATGGGGGGGGTCGGATCACTTAAAGTATTGTAGAATTTATACGGCGATGGAGTTCGCCGAAAGCCTTGACCGGCTTTGAACCGCCTAGCGGCTGATGACTCCTGCGATCCATGTCGCGGGAGTCTTTTGTTTCCAGGAAACTTAGGAGGGATAATGTCAAAGATACACGAAATAAAAGCCAGGGAAATACTTGATTCGCGGGGCAACCCCACCGTTGAAGTGGATGTTACTCTTGAGTGTGGCGCCTTCGGCCGCGCGGGCGTGCCCTCCGGCGCTTCCACCGGCGCTCACGAAGCGCTGGAACTCCGTGACTCCAAGAACAAGCGTTATAGCGGCAAGGGTGTTGAGACCGCCGTAAAGAACGTTAACACTATTATCGCCAGGGCGCTGGCCGGGCAGGATTCTTTAAACCAGCCGTTTATCGATAAGATGATGATAAAACTCGATGGCACCGAGCACAAAAGCAGGCTCGGCGCGAACGCCATGCTGGGCGTAAGCATGGCCGTGGCGAAGGCGGCGGCCGAAGCGTCCAGCCTGCCATTGTACCGCTATCTCGGCGGCTCCGGGGCGCGCATATTGCCCGTGCCCATGTTTAATA
>JAJZVJ010000256.1 GCA_021845705.1 bacterium | reverse complement strand
CCGCCGGCGGCTGCGCGGCAAAAGCCGTAAGGGCAATATCGGACAAGAATAATAAAAAAAAAGGAACCTTTGCGAGGCCTCTCATGCGTTTAAGGACACCGAGGACACGATGATGGGCAAGAAGCTGCGTTAGGGTCGTCCTCGTCCGAGAGAATAAGCGTCCGGAATGACGGAGAGCCGCAACGGCAATAACAAACAAGTTGCCGTGTATTTCCAGAGTCAACCGTTATGTTGCCACTTGAGGGAATTAAGGACATATTCTGCATGTTCCATACTGAAAGTTGGTTCATAGCGTAGCCGGTTGAGTGAGCCATGGCTACGGTTGAGCGGGAATTCCTTGCCGCCATCATATACCTGGCAAGAATCCACTTCATCATCATCACCGAGATCATGCAAAGGACCACGGACATAACAAGCGTCTGCAGCAGCATAGAGCCGCGTCTCCAGCGGGATTTCATGAGTATAGTCTAGCAGAGAAAAGCGGGAACGGCAAGGCTATTGGGGGCGGTTGACCATAATTACGTTATCAAGGGAAAAGTCCACACTGCGCTGGCCTGAGCCGAAGGCGGGGGCCGGCCAGTAGGAACGGAGCGTCACCCTTACGGTATTGGCCTCGTTTATCTCCTCGGCCGGGCGCCGGGAGTAGAAGGTGGTAAGCGGCGAGGCGTACTGCATAAGCTTGGTTATGGTCCCCCCGCTGGACCCGCAGACCGGCACAGCATAACAGCCATTCGCGACGGGGTTGTTGGAGCACCAGATCGTAGCCGCCGGGCTCCCGCAGGCGGTCCCGCCCGGCAGATTGCCCGTATGGTAATAGAGACTTCTGAAACCCGGGGTCGCCGGGTCGCTCGCCAGGCAGAAATAATGCCAGGCCGGGAGGTTGGGAGGATTGGCGGACGCGGAGGTCTGGTTCACCGGGTAGCAGCCGGTAAGGTTGTCGACATTAGTGGCGAAAGCCAGCACGTCTCCCTGCGCGCCCGGAGCGGGCAGGTCTATGCGGGTGGCTACGGAAAGATTGTTCTGTATGGTCTTCATGGAGAGAAGGACGTTGGTCTTAATTACGTTCTTCCTGTAGTTCTGGAACATGTGGCGGTTAGCCGTGCCGTAAATAGTGGCAAGGGAGGCCGACATATAGGCGAAGATGAACACGGCCAGTACAAGCTCCGCAAGAGTAAAACCTTGACGCTTTTTCATGTTCAATCCGTGTAGCTCAGTCTGAAAACAACTGTTTTACAGGCCCTTTCGTTATCGGGAGAGATGCCGAAGCCGAAACCGCAGTCGCTGCTTGTAACCGTGTAGCTCATAGTGGCTGGGGGCTTGCCGGGGACGGTCAGGGGCGGGACAGCTACCAGCGACGAGATATTATGCAGACCGTCGCGCAGCGCCCAAAACCCCGAAGGATCCGCGGACCAGCGGCCTACAGGCGAACCAGGGGCGCCGGCCCTTGCCGGAGCCACCCCGGGGAACATGTTGGTGTTATAGGGCTGCGCGCTCACATAGCTTTTAAGGGTCTCCTGCGCGCGGCGCAGCACCATGGCGGCGGCGTCGCGCTTGTCCGCCCGGGAGTCGCTCACGAAGCTGGAAAGGACCACGGAAAAAACGGCCGTAGTGGTGATAGCCGCTATCATAGCGGCCATCGAGACTTCTATCAGCGTTTGGCCCGGCCTTTTCCGTGTTTTCATAGCTCAGAACTTTGGACAGGTCGGGGCGCCGTTCAAGGCCGCGCAGCCCCCGGACATATTGAAATTATAGCCCCAGTTGTCGTACTGGGAACCGGTATTTATCCTGTCCACGCAGGCCGCCAGACCGCCGCCGCAGGAACCTCCGATATTAAAACTGTAAGAGGAACTGTTCCAGTCCTGCGGCGCCACATAGCTGCAGGCCACCAGTCGGCAGGCGCTGGTGGCGCTCAACATGGAGCAGACAGCGGTATTGCAGGTGTTGGTGATCGGGCCGCTCAGGGTGACACCGGGGTTGTCTACCTGGAACATGCGGTAGGCGTTGCCGAGCATATGCCCCAGCGCCAGCGAGTCCGTGGCCTTGGAAGTTTCCACGGTCTTGAAATAATACGGCATGCTCATGCCGGCCAGTATTCCCATGATGAGAACCACCACCAGCAGTTCCATCAGTGTAAAGCCTTTTCTAGTGTTTTCCATATTAGCCTTCCCGTCAGCCCGAAATTATGATCATACTTACCGCAACCCTGCGCGCACGCCCGAAGCGGGACGTCAGCCCGCGCCTATCTGCGACAACTGGAAGATGGGCATGAAGATGCTCATCACGATCACGCCCACCAGGCCGCCGACGCCTACGACCAGTATGGGGTCGATCATGGAAGAGAAGCGCCTGAGGAACTGGTCTATCTGCTCCTGGTAATACTTGGAAAGCACCACGATGATATCCGGCAGCTTTCCGGACTCCTCGCCCATCCACATCATCTCCGTCACCATCGGCGGGAAAATGCCGGTTTTCTTGAAAGACTCCGAGATGGAACGGCCGCTCGCTATGTCGTTCTTAGCCTTTTTAAGGGCGCCCTGGTAGACCAGGTTCTTCTTGAACGCCCCCTCCAGCACGGAGACGGCGTTAAGGATGCTGACGCCGGAACGGATGAGGGTCGCCATGGTGGTAAGCATGCGTTCTATCTGCATGGCCTTGATTAGCGTGCCGAAGATCGGCATATTCAGCTGCACATGGTTCCAGGTGAGCCTGCCGGGAGGGGTGGAGATGTAAGCCTTGAAGCCGAAAGCGCTGCCTATGACGGTCACCATGATGAGGACCAGGTATTTGGACATGACGGCCGAGAAAGCGACTATGGTCCGGGTGAGGATGGGGAGCTGCAGGTTGAAGTCGCGGAAAATGTCGGCGAACACCGGCACGATGTACATGATGAAATAAGTCAGCACGCCCAGCGACATCGTCATCAGCACGGCGGGGTAGGAAACGGCGGTTATGATCTTGGATTTAACGTTCTCCTGCGACTCGCTGTAGGCGGTTATCTGGCGCAGCACGGCGGGGAGCTGGCCCGAGACCTCGCCGGCCTGGATCAGGGAGATCCAGATCTCGTCAAAAACTTTAGGGTGTTTTTCAAGGGCTTTATGGAAGGCGCCGCCCGCGGAGACCTCTTTGGTCACAGCGGAGAGCACCGCGCCCAGGCTCTTATTCTCGGTGTGCTCGCTTAACAGGGAAAGCGCGCGCACCAGCGGGATGCCGCCGCCGATAAGCGTGGCCATCTGCTCGCCGAAAAAGACCATTTCGCGGCCGGAGATGCTGCCGCCGCTGAGCTTTTTAAAGCTCATTATGCCCTTGGATTTCGTCTCCTCGGACTGTATGGAAAGGATGAACAGGCCCTTGGTCTGGAGGGACTGTACCGCGCCGTCTTCGTCCTCGGCGTCAAGGGCGCCGGTAGTGACCGTGCCCTGGGCGTCCTGAACCGTATAGATGAATCGTCCCATAGTTACACGCCGAAAGCCGGCAGGCCTCCATATATAGATATATTATGCGTCGCGAAACGCCAAAAAGCAAGGCCTAATTGCATAGGGCCCGTTCAACGCTCGGAAACAGTCACCGACAGCATGTCGTCCACGGAGGTTATCCCGGCCATGACCTTGCGCCAGCCGCTGGCGCGCAGGTTCCAGGCGCCGGCCTTTGCGGCCTCCACGGCCAGCTTCTGCACGTCGGCGTCTTTATAAATTATGCGCTTCATCGCGTCGGTGTTGAAATATACTTCGTAGATGGCCTTGCGGCCCTTGTAGCCCATGTTGTTGCACTTGGGGCAGCCGACGGCCTTATAAAAAGTCAGTTTGGACGGGTCGGGGAGCGGGTCTATCATGGACTCCGCGTTGAACTGGTCTATCTCGGACTGCGGGGGCCGGTACGGGACTTTGCAGGCGGGGCAGAGCTGGCGCACAAGGCGCTGGGCCGCCAGGCAGAGCAGGGTGCTCGCGAGCAGATATTTCTCTATGCCCATGTCCAAAAGGCGCGGCACGGCCTCAAGGGCGCTGTTGGTATGCAGCGTGGAAAGCACAAGGTGGCCCGTCATGGCGGCCTTAAGGCAGGCCTCCGCCGTCTCGTTGTCGCGGACCTCGCCGACCAGTATTACGTCGGGGTCCTGCCGGAGGAAGGAGCGCAGGCCCGAGGCCATGGTAAGGCCTATCGCGGGCTTTACCTGCACCTGGCTGATGCCTTCCATCTTGATTTCGACGGGGTCTTCCAGCGTCATGATGTTCAGCTCGGGAGATTTGATGGTATTGAGCACGGCGTTGAGCGTGGTGGTCTTACCGGAACCGGTCGGGCCCGTAAGGAAGATCAGCCCGTTGGGAGCCGCGGCGGCTTTAAGGAAGTCCTCGCGCTGGCGCGGCTCGAAGCCGATAATGTTCACGTTGAGTTCCACGGAACCCCTGTCAAGGATACGCATGACCAGCTTTTCGCCGAAGACCGTGGGGCAGACGCTTACGCGGATCTCGATGATGCGGTTCTGGTATTTAATGGAAAAGCTGCCGTCCTGCGGCAGGCGCCGCTCGGAAATGTCAAGTTTGGAAAGTATTTTCACGCAGA
>JAJZVJ010000255.1 GCA_021845705.1 bacterium | reverse complement strand
GTGGACGAAGCTCTTTCCGGCGCTTGCTCCAGGATCGGCGTGACCCTTGGAGCCGATCACTGCAGGGTCGAAGACGACGGCCGTGGTATACCCACGGAACCGCATCCCACGGAGGGGATCCCGGCCTGTGAAGTGGTAATGACAAAACTTCACTCGGGCAGCAAATTTTCCCGCGTAGCCTACCGGTTCAGCGCGGGCCTCCACGGGGTAGGCCTTTCCTGCGTCAACGCCCTTTCCAGGCGGCTCACGGTGGAGATCCGCCGCAAGGGGACCTTATACACCCAGGAATTCAGCCGCGGCAGACCGGACCGGCCGCTGAGGACGGCCGGCAAGTCCGCTGCAAGCGGGACCAGTATTACGTTCTGGCCGGACAAAGAGATCTTCCGGACTTTCCGGGGGTTCAACGAGGAC
Source organism: bacterium (assembly GCA_021845705.1). Taxonomy (GTDB): domain Bacteria; phylum Elusimicrobiota; class Elusimicrobia; order Elusimicrobiales; family UBA9959; genus UBA9959. Next base: position 4,148 of record JAJZVJ010000255.1, on the reverse strand, counting down.
GAGTGCAGGCAGTTCCTCGAGGAACTCTCGTTCCTGAACCCGGGCATAATGTTTTCCCTTGATTGCGACCGGGACAAGAGTTCCCGTTCGTTCAGGAACAGCTCGGGGGTGGCGGGACTCCTTTCCCGGCTGAACACCGGGGCCAAGCCGCTTCTGGCGGAGCCTATAGAGCTGCGGCTGGGAACGAAAACGCTTTCCTGCGCCATTGCCCTGCAATGGACCACCGACAGGGAGCCGATGATCCGGTCTTACGTGAATTGCGTGAACACGGTCCATGGCGGCACGCACGTTGCGGCGTTCCGCCTGGGGCTGGCCCGCGCGGTCAACCGGATCATGGCGGAGACCGGAAGGGTGTCGGCGCCCGAAGAGGCCGCGGAGGCGGACGAGGTGGCCGAAGGCCTGGCCGCGGTTATCGATCTCAGGCTGGCCCATCCTAATTTCGAGGGCCAGACAAAGACAAGGCTTACCAACGCCGACGTGTCCGGAACCATAGAGAAAGCGGTCTGCGGGCAGACCCTCGCCTATCTTAAAAAGAATCCCGGCGCCGCCGCGGTCATCGCGGACAAGATACTGCAGGTGCGCAAAGCCAGGATCGCGGCGAGGCGCGTCGCTGAAAAGATCTACTTCCAGAATATCGACAGGAATATAGACGAAGCCGTTTACAAAGAGCAGTTCGGGGCCAGGTCAAAAAACTGGCACGACTCGGCCGTCTGGATAACCGACAAGGAACTGTTAAAAACCCACGCGGACCTCTTTAAACAGGACCGGAACGCGCTGGCGCTGGACGTCTGCTGCGGGAGCGGCGTAGTGGGCGCCTCTTTCAAAGGCAGGGTAAAAAAGGTCATGGGCCTTGACCTGACCCCGGAGATGGTCGCCCTGGCGCGGCAGCGGCTGGGCGAGGTCAGGCAGGGGAACGTTTACAATATACCGTTCGAGCACGACAAATTCGACCTGGTCTGCACGCGGGAAGTGCTCCACCTTCTGCCCTGGCCGGAAAGGCCGGTCTCGGAGATCTTCCGGGTCATGAAACCCGGCGCCCAGTTCATCGTCGGGCAGATCTTGCCGTACGGACCCGGGGACGGGCCGTGGATGTACCGCATTTTCAAGAAGAAACAACCCCTGATCTTCAACATGTTCCAGGAGGAGGACTTCAAACGCCTCCTTACGGACGCCGGCTTCGTGGACTTAAAGATGAAAGAACTCCTCGTCTGGGAGTCCATCGACACCTGGATAAACAGCTACGAGACCACCAGCCTCCACCGGCACGAGATACGGCAGTTGTATCACAACGCGCCCGCCGAGGCCAAGGCCGTCCATCCTTTCAAGATCTCGCCTTCGGGAGAGATCAGCGACCTTTGGAGATGGTGTGTCTTTTCGGTAAGAAAACCGCGCGGCTGAAACCGCAACCCCGGATATCCGCCCCGGGCCTTCCCTTATTTCCCGCCGGCCGCCGGCTTGCCGTTTCCGGCCGGGCCGCCCGGCGACGCGCAGACCAGCTGGTCGAATTCTTTCAGCGCATCCTCCAGCTTGAACCCGGCCTTCGGGTAAAAAAGCTCTATCTGGGCGAGCATGGAGCCCTTCCCGCAGTAAACGTAGCCCAGCAGCCCGCGGTAGCTGATAAGGTCCTCGGAGCCGGCGCCATAAGTCATGCGCGGAGTGGCCGCGAGGACCTTTATCTTTCTCTCGCCGGGGCCGGTCCTCAAGTCCTTCGGCCGCAGCTGCGGCGGGACCTCGAACTCGGTGGTGACCATGCCGGGGTAAGCGGCCCCCCCCGAGTAAAGCGCGTCTATCCGGAGGAACCTCTCGGTCATGGTCTTTTCGGCCTGCGCGGGGGTAATATTCTTCGTCAGTTCCAGGCGGAGCCTGACGGGACCGTCCGAGGCTAACAGCGTCCAGAAAGCCGGGCGCGCGCCGGTCCAGCTGCCGCGGCGGTAGTCCTTACCCGTGATGAACGGCCTGACCCCGCCGTACGCCAGTCCCGCTTCCGACAGCGTATTCTTAAAAGACGGCGGTTCGGACGCCGGGGCGCCGCAAAAGGCCGGGGCCGCCGGGAGAACGGAAAGCAGCCCGAGCAGCAATACCCTACTTTTCAAGAATTTCATTTATGACCTTGCCCTGCATATACGCCGGCACCGGCACGCCGGTGAGCTTAAGCAGGGTGGGCAGCTGGTCCGCGGCGCTTATATTGCTCTTCAGCCTGTAGCCTTTTTTCACCCCGGGGCCCATAACTATGAAAGGGGTCCAGAGGTCGGGGTTCTTCGCCGCCAGGAGGGCCTGTTTGTACCCCCCTTCTACTGCGTCGCGGAACACGGGCAGGCCGGCGGACATCTCCTCGGTAAGGGTGTAGCCGGGCTTCATCACCAGCAGCAGGTCGGGGACGCGGTCCTTGGGCATCCTTAACTCTCCCGCGTCCTCCCATTTCACCACTTGTTCAATGGGCGCGTTCCCTCCGTCCCTGAGGTTCAGGAGCGAAGCTTTTACTTTTTCACGAAGGGCCTCGTATTCGGGGCCGCTGCCGCGTTTCCATTTCCCCGCCAGGTTATCGGGGCGCAGGTAAATGCCTATCATCTTGAGGTGGGCCACCTTGGTAGCCGCCCAGTCTATGGCGGGGATCCCGGTCACGGGATCGGTGCTGAATTTCAGCAGCCCTTCCGAGGCAAAAAGGTTGTTCAGCATCACGTAGCGGTTCAGCGGTTCTATGCCGTGGTCCGAACTGAGCACTATCAGCGAGTTCTTGGGCGCGTTCTTTATCGCCTCGCCGAGCACCGCGTCCAGGCGCTTGTAGAGTTCTTCCAGGTCGGCGCTGGCAGAAGCATGCTGCTCCGGGGTGGCGGCGGCGTATCTTGAACTTTTCTTGTCCACGTAGGGCAGCCACCAGCGGCTTTCCAGCATCTGGTTGGGGGTATAGGTGTCCTGTATGAAGATATCCGGCTTCAGCGTGGAATACATGAACGGGACCAGCGACTTGTGCCAGTCCATGGCCATCATGGCCTCGGAAAAGAAAGTGGCTTTTTCCTCGGGATAATTATTGAGCTGGGCCGGCCAGTTGTCCGGGAAATCCACCATGGGCCCGAGCGCGGTCTTCATGCCGGCCGCGGCGTCGGAGGGATCCACGGTGGTGCGGTTCATCGGGTCGAACAGGAGGCGGGCCGTCATCTCGCCGGAAGGCTTTATGCGTATCAGCGACACTTTAAGACTGGAGTCCAGGGAGTCGGTGCCCCATTTAAGCGTCACCGGGACCCAGCCGCTCCAGGAACCTGGTTTATCCAGGTCCGCTATAACAGAGCTCTTGTCCCATGAGAACAGGACTCCGGAATAATTCTCCTTCTTGTCATCGGCACTGTCATAGATATAGGCGTAAACGGTCGTGCCGTAGGCGGTCAGTTCCGTTTCCAGGGGCGGTGAATACGACGCCGGAGCGTTCTTCCACCCCTCGGCCGGTGCGGTCCTCACCTGCTGCGTAAGCTGCGGCCCCATGAAGAAAAGCCGCGTGGAGTTGCCGGCGGACGGCTTAGCGCCGCGCGAAGCCTCATAGTTGACGGCCCAGAAATCGGAGCCCCAGGAGCCCCAGCGGCCCCTTATGGTTATGCCGGAAGACAATTCCGGCGGAGTGGAACCGGGAACCGAGACCACGGCCACGGTGCGGCCCGCGTCCTCGAAGATCTTCCAGGCCGGGGGGATCTTTTTGGCGGTGGAAGAAAAGCCGGAGATGGACGGCTTGGCCAGCCCGTAGCCTTCCATCCGCATCTGGCCGTCGGTGACCCCGTGAAGCTCCGGGTAGCAGCCGGTCATCAGCGTGGCGAAATTCACCGGGGTATGCGACGGGTAGACCGGGACCGAGTAGCCGTAAGAGCCGTTCTCCATCATTTTCCGGATATTGGGAAGTTTCCCCTCCTCGGCCAGCTCGAAAACCGTTTTGCCGCCGATATCCGCCCTCATCCCGTCAGGGAGGAACCAGTAAAGCCCGGCGGACTTCTCCGCGCAGCTGGCCCGGCCCAGGACCGAAACCAGCAGGACCGCCGCCAACGGGAACAAAGCAAAAAACCTGTCGGAGCCTGATCTTTTTACCAGCATAGTTGTGTCGCCTCTTTTTCGCTGATCGGTTGGGAATATCCGGCAAACAGGGCCGGGGCCGCCCGGAAGAAAGC
>JAJZVJ010000006.1 GCA_021845705.1 bacterium | reverse complement strand
AGAATATAAAGACCACAGTGAACTATCTCTCTAACCGGCGCTAAAGAATGGAGCGGGCGACCGGCGAGCGTCAGCGAGCATTCCCCATAAGGAAATTCCCATCGCCAAGAATATAAAGACCACAGTGAACTATCTCTCTAACCGGCGCTAAAGAATGGAGCGGGCGATGGGAATCGAACCCACGTCTAATGCTTGGGAAGCACTCGTACTACCATTGTACTACGCCCGCTTAGCACTACCCGTAAATTCTACTTAAAACCGCTCCTTATTTCAATAAGATTATTGTCTCTTTATAAGGTTGAGGAATTCTTCCCTTATTTTGTTATCGGTCCGGAAGACCCCGAGCATCGAACTGGTGGTAGCGAAAGAGGTTTCGTTCTTTACCCCGCGCATGCTTACGCAGAGGTGTTCCGCTTCCATTACCACGCCTACGCCGCGCGGCTTAAGCTCTTTGAACAATGTGCCCGCTATTTCCACGGTAAGCCTTTCCTGCACCTGCAGGCGGCGGGCGAAAGCTTCTACCAGGCGCGGTATCTTGGAGAGGCCCACTATGCGGCCGTCGGGTATATAAGCTATGTGCGCCTTCCCGAAAAAAGGCAGCATGTGGTGCTCGCAGAGCGAATAAAAGGCGATGTCCTTAACTATCACCATCTCCCGGTAATCAGCTTTAAAAAAAGCGCCGTTAAAGACCTTCCCGATATCGGCGTTGTAGCCGGAGGTTATCTCGCGCAGGGCCCGAGCCACCCGCTGCGGCGTCTTTTTCAGGCCTTCCCTGGCCGGGTTCTCGCCCAGCGCCTTAAGGATCTGAAGTGCGGAAATTTCAAGAGGGTCTTTCATGGCTATAATTTTACAATACTTGGAATGACAAAAAAATCCCCCGCGCGCGCGGGGGACCTGTCTCCGGGCTTTGCGCCGGATCACTTGGAAGCTATGTACAGCCACTTGCTGGTGGCGGTCAGGTCGCGGGAGGCCGCGCGCAGGACCTTTACGTCCGAAGCGAGTTTTTCCACCGCTTTCTGTTCTTCAAGCAGCTGGGTCAGTTTTTTGCCGCGGGCCTTCTTTACGCCTTTCCGGGAGGAGACCGCGTCGCGCATGGAGGCTTTCCTGTTCCTGGACGCCAGCTGCGCTACCAGGGCGTTTACCTGCCCGGCTTTGCGGTTGACCTTGCGGCTGTAGCTGAGTATGGCGTTGGTATAGGCGGAGAGGTTGGAACCCGGCTGTATCGCGGCGAACTCGGTCTTGTTAAGGGCCGAGATGCGGTTGAGGTTCTTCGCGATCGACTTCAGGCTGAGGCTGAGCGCCGAGATATCCCCGGCGCCCGCGGGGCCGCCGGAGGAATCAAGGGTTTCTATCGCTTCGTCCATGTACTCGTCCTGGCGGACAAGCTTGAAAAGTATGTCCTTGAATTCCCTGACTTTGGCTTCGTCCTGCGTGAGGCCGGGGGACTGGACGGGGGCGGTTTTTACGGCGGTTCCGGCGAAAGCCAGCCCCATTCCTGCCAGGAGTATAAGCCCTGCTGAAAGCGCGAATCGGTTCTTCATGATAGTTCTCCTCCGTCCTGTATATAGTCTAGCCCCGGCCGGAGGAAAGCGCACGGGCCGCGGGACTGCAAGTATAAAGAAAAAAGACCCACGCTCGCGTAGGTCTTTCGGGCAGAACAGGCCTGGCCCGGGTGTCCCCTATCCCATCCCCTTCAGGGCCTTCAGCGCCTGTTCCCGGGTCTTGACCTTGCCCTCGAACTGCAGCAGGTGCATTCTTTCCAGGAGTTCCCCCACCCTGGGGCCCTCCGGCAGTTTAAGCGTCTTTATCACGTCGTTGCCGTCTATGAGCCTGGCGGAGCGGGACTTCATGTTCTTCTTTATGTAAACGTCCAGGAGCTGGCCCAGCACCTGCATATAGCGCAGGGTCTTTTTCGGGGAATTGTACGGCAATCCCGCGGACAGCGGCGCGGGCTTGGCGCGCAACTTCGCCCGCATGCTCTTAAGCTGCGCGGCGGAAACATAGCTGGCGTGGTCGGCCCAGCAGAGCGTAAGAAGCGGGACGGTATATTCCCCCATCGTCCTGAAGAAGCGGAACATGGCCCTGTCCGAAATAAAGTCGTTGGCGGCCAGGTTGCCCGGGCGCAGGTGCGTGCCTATTATCTTAGAGACCAGGCGCGTCTCCTCGCGGGAAAAGCGCAGGCGCTCCATGACCTTCTCCGCCATTACGGCGCCGTATTCCTCGTGGCCGAAGAAGCGCAGCCGCCCGTTCACCATGGCGGCCTTCGGAGGCTTGGCGATATCGTGCAGCAGCGCGGCGAATTTGAGCAGCCGCGGCTCCGGCATAAGTTCGGCTATCTTTTTGTATTCCGGCAGATAGGCGGGCAGGTTCTCGAAAAGGTGGTCGAGCCGCTCCACGACGCGCAGCGTGTGCGTGAGCACCCCGCCTTTGCCGTAATAGTCCGTGGCGCAGCTTTCCTGGGCGGCCAGGTCAGGGAAAATAGCGCAGAGCAGCCCGTGTTTATGCATGAGCTCCAGCCATTTATGGGAGACAGGGCTCTCAAAAAGGCGCAGCAGCTCCTCCCTTACGCGCTCCTGGGCGGTGGAATTTATAAGGGCGGAATGTTTGCTCACGGCCTTAAGGGCGGCCGGGTCTATGGTGAAATCCAGCGCGGCCGCCACGCGGAAAGCGCGCAGCAGGCGCACCGGGTCTTCTTTGAAAATACCCGGAGAGACCGGCCTGACCCTCTTTGCCGCCAGGTCCTTCAGCCCGCCGCAAAGGTCCGTGACCTTGGACCTGTCCGGCAGCAGCCGGAAACCGCCGGTCTTCTTATCGTGCTTGAAAAGCGCGGCCGGGGTAAGTTTATAGGCCAGGGCGTTTATGGTGAAGTCACGCCTTTTAAGGTCCGGCCCGAGGGCGCCGCCCGCGAAAGGCATTATGTCCAGCTGGCAGAAAGGGGCCTTCCGCTGCGCCAAGCGGTAAACCTGGTTCTCCTCGTCCAGCGGGAAGCAGGAGGCGCCGAGCCTGCGGGCGAGGCGCTGCGTCCTGGCCTTGAAGTCGGGCGAGGGAGGCACCGCCAGGTCTATATCCTTGAACGGCCGCTTCAGCAGGGCGTCGCGCAGCGCTCCCCCCACCAGGTACACTTCGCCGAAAACTCCGGTAATGACGGAAGCAAGTTTCATTATGGTCCAGTGCGGTCTGACTTTAAGCTGAGCACGGCGCCGCGGGGCTCATGCCGCGGCCCTCGCGCGTCTCTCAAGCTCGGTCCTGAGCAGTTCGCGCTTGAGGACCTTCTGCAGCGTGTTCTTGGGCAGGGCTTTGACTATCTCTACGTCGCGGGGGCGTTTGTAGGCGTCGAAATTCGCCTTTATGAACCGCATGATCTCGGTCTTTTCAAGCTGAACGTCCGGCTTCGGAACGCAGAAGCATTTCATGGTCTCGTTCCCGCAGCCGTCCGGGATGCCGATCACGGCGTTCTCCTGCACTTTCGGGTGGGCGTTTATGGTGTGCTCTATCTGGGCCGGAAAAACTTTGAGCCCCTTTACTATCACCATGTCTTTCTTCCGGTCCCGGATAAAAAGGAACCCGTCCGTGTCCAGCACCCCGATGTCCCCGGTCTTAAGCCAGCCGTCGTGGGTGAAGAGCTCTTTGGTGGCGGTCTCGTTGCCGTGGTAGCCCGTGGTAATGCTGGGGCCCGTGACGCAGATCTCGCCCTCCTCGCCATGGGCCAGGTGCTTGCCGTGTTCGTCCACTATTTTTATCTTAACGCCGGGGATGGCCTTTCCCACCGAGCCGTGCCTGCGGGACTTGGGCGGGACTATCGTGACCACGGGGCTGGTCTCGGTCAGGCCGTAGCCTTCAAGTATATGCAGGCCGAAAGCTTTCTCGAAATGTTTGGCGATGGCCTGGTTCAGCGGGGCGGCGCCGGAGAGGCAGAGGCGCACTTTGCGCAGGCTCCAGAATTTCAGGAAGAACTTTTTTAGTCCCCGGGCTTCCTTCGCCAGCACGCCGTAGATCTGGGGCACCGCCAGCATTACGGTGACGCCCTCGCGGCCCATGGCCTGCAGCCAGGGCTTGGGCGGGGTAATGCTCTTCACTATAAGGGTTTTTGAGCCGGTAAGGATGGGGGTGATCACGTTCCCGGTCCAGGAGAAAGTGTGGAACATAGGCAGCAGGGCCATGAAAACGTCTTTTCTTTTCGGCTCAAGGACGGTGATCGCGGCCCTGGAATTCTCTATCAGGTTGCGGTGCGTAAGCAGCACCCCTTTCGGGTGGCCGGTGGTCCCGGAAGTATAGAGGATGGTCGCCAGATCCCCGCCCGCCGCGGCTGTCCTGGCGGCCTCGGGATGGGAGCGGGCCCGCTGCAGGAAATGCCAGAAATCCGTTACGCCGGCAATTTCGCAGGGGTCGGCCGAAATTATGAATTTAAGCCCGGGATGGGCATCCCTGACGGAGACGTAGTTCTTTACGAATTCTTTTTCGGTCACCACGCCCCTGCAGTCGGAATGTTCCAGGATGTAGGAGATCTCGGAGCCCTTGGAGACCAGGTAGTTTATCGGCACGGCCACCGCGCCCAGTTTGGCCAGCGCGAAGTAGGAAATTATGAACTCGACCGAGTTCCTCAGCACTATAGCGGCCCGGTCCCCCTTCCTGAGGCCCAGCTGCCAGAACATGTCCGCGGCCCGGTCCGCCGCCTGCAGGACCTCACGCCAGGACATCCTGTCGTTCCCGGTCACATAGGCCGTCCCTTCGGGGAACTTCCCGGCCGTTTTAGCGAGGCAGGAGTAAAGGTCTTGTGTTTGTGTCATAAGAGCATTAAAAGGGCGCTACTTCTTGAACCGGTTCCCTTCCGGTTTCTCAAGCGACCTGGTGTCCTTTACCTTGATAACCAGCTCTACCCTCCGGTTCGCGGCCTGGTGCTCGGGCGTATCGTTAGGGTAAAGCGGGTTGTACTCGGAATAACCGGCCGCGGCGAAGCGGTCCGGGTTGTTGCCGTAATCGGTGAAGAGTTTTATCAGGCTGAGAGCGCGGTAAAGAGAGAGCTCCCAGTTGGAGGTAAAGTCTCCCCCGTAAAAGACGGGGGTATTGTCGGTGTTCCCCTCCACGATCACCCCGTATTCCGGGGGCAGGGACCGGAATACTTCGGAGAGCCTGATAAGCGTGGGGATGGTGGCCGGCCGGAGCTTGGCGGAGCCGAGGCCGAACACGACCGAGGACTCCAGCGACAGCCTTATCGCGTCCTTTTTTACTTCGATCTTGGCGGAGTTCTTGAGTTCAGGGTCGGACTCTATGGCGGCGGTCACCTGCGAGGTCATTAATTTGCCCTCGTTGGTTTCGACGTCGGTCTTGTAGGCCAGGAAAAGGCCGTAAAGCAGCAGGAAGAAAATGCAGAGCGTCGTCATCATGTCCACGTACGGGACCATGTAACGCAGCTGCGTTTCGCTCAGGTTAAGTTTCTTTTTAGCGTGAACCATTGGCCCGTTATCAGTTAAGCTGCGCCCTTATCTCTATGCGGCGGTTCAGAGCCCGGTGCTCTTCCGTATCGTTGGGGGCCACCGGCATGGAGGGCCCGAAGGCCTTGGCCACCAGTTTATCGGGGGAGACCACTTTCTCCCGCGTGAGGAGGTGCACCACCTGGAGCGCGCGCGCCGCCGAAAGCTCCCAGTTGGAGGCGTAAGGCCCGTCGCCGGTGGAGCGCGCCAGGGCTATTTCCCAGGTCCTGGCCCCGGGCGGCGGTTCCTGGTTTATCGGCACATCGTCGGTGTGGCCTTCCACCGCTATCTTGCCAGGGAACTGCAGCATCAGCTTCCCTATCCTGCGCACCAGCGGTTTGGCTTCTTCGCTGAGCCTGGCTTTGCCGCTCTCGAAGAGCAGGGCCTCGGGCAGCGTTATGACGACCTCCCGGCGGTTCACCCTCACGCCGGCGAAGTCCTTAAGGGGTTTTCCGTCTACCTGTACGGCTTCCAGCTGTTTTTCGCGCGCCTCGGTCTTCTTCGCCGCCGTGTCCTTCTTGTCGAAAACGGCGTCGCTTATGGCCGAATTGTAATCCTTCTGCTCCTCGTCGGACATGGTCTTCCTGGCCTGGAGCATGGCCGAATAGAACAGCATGATGAAGAAAATGGTCAGGGTCGTGATGAAGTCGGCGTACATCGTAAGCCAGACATGTTTCGTCCTTGATTTTTCGGCTTTCTTCAGCATACTCTTGTCCCTGAGGCCGTTTTACTTCTTGTCCCTGACGGACTGCGCCAGGATCATTTCCAGCTTCCTCTTTACGGTTATAGGGTTGACTTCCTGCTTTATGCAGACGATGCCTTCGGTTATGACCCGCTTCAGGAGCATTTCGTGGGCGGTATATACTTCCAGCTTGCCGGCCACGGGCAGCGCGATGAAGTTGGCGAAGAAGATGCCGTAGAACGTGGTGATGGCCTTCGCCATGGCGTTGCCCATGCCCTTCGGGTCGCCCAGGAAGCGCAGCAGGCCCAGCACGCCGATGAGCGTGCCGAGCAGGCCGTACACCGGGGCATAGGTGGCCATACCTTCAAAGAGCCTCTGTATCTGGGAATGCCGGTCGGCGGTGCTCTGCATGTCCATTTCAAGATGCTCTTTTATGTCGTCCACGGTCCATTCGTCCATCAGCATGCGTACCCCGTTCTTGATGAAGGGCATGTCGGCGGGTTTAAGCTGCTCGGGAAGGGCGTCGATGCCGCGCTGGTGCGCCGTGACGGACAATTCATGCATGCGGTCCACTATGGCCTTCGCGGGGATGAACCTGGGCGGGAACATCAGCAGCCTGAAGCCGGTCGGTATTTTGGCGAACACGCGCCAGGGGTAGGTCATCAGCGTGGAGGCGAAAGTGCCGCCCAGCACGAAGAACAGCGACGACTTGTCCAGCAGAATGTTTATGATCTGCGCGTCCACGAGGATGATAGTGACGGCGGTCAGACCTATTATAAGCCCAGCCAGTGTTCCAAAGTCCATTTTTTTAAACCTCCTGAGTTTTTTTGCTTCCGGCCGGAGTTCCGCGCTCCCGGCCCCGGATAATCGCGCCGCTACGGCTGCGGGATGAGCAGCTTCTGGCCTTTTTCAAGGCGGTGCGGGTTAGAGATCTGCGGGTTGGCCGCCCAGATCGTTTCCCACTTGGTCATATCGTTATAATATTTTATGGCTATTTCCGCCATGGTCTCGCCGGGCTGGACTATATGCACCAGGTAGCGCCCGCCTTTGGCGCAGGGCCCGTCGCCGAAAAGGCAGTCGAAAACGGCGTTCGTCTCCGCCGTGGTGGTAAGCGCGCCGGTCGAAACTTCCACGCCCGGAGTGGGCGCGTTCGCGTCCATCTCGGCCAGGAGCTCCAGCATTTTCAGGTCCCGGTTCTGCGGGAAAAAATCCTCCGCGTCTTTCAGCGCGGCCCGGGCTTCCGCGTACCGGCCCTCACGCAGCGCGTCCTTGCCTTTTATCACCAGGCAGTAGCCGAGTATTTCCTTCGCCCTGGAGTCTTTCGGATTGTCCTTTATGGCCCCGGAGAAAAAGGCGATCGCGTTATCCAGCCCGCCCGTAAGGAAGAAGCCGGCCCCGCGGTCCAGCGTGTCCTGGGCGTTCAGCGGGCCCGCCGCCGGCAAGGCCAAAAAAAGAAGGACGGCCTTTACCTTACTTCCGCGCACCGGTCCCCCCTCCCAGCTTTTGCCGGGCTTCGCTTACGTCAACGCCCAGCGGCGCGAATTTATCCACTATGCGCTGCAGTATAAGGCTCTGCTCGTCCTTGCTGAGGTTTTCGGAAACCACTTTCTCCGATAACCACTGCATTGTTTCCTTGTAGACGTCGGCGGCGCTGCGCTTGACCTTTTTCCCGTTCTTTACCACGGTGATCTCATCGCCGGCGGCGGAGAGCGAATCGAATTTTATTTTCAGGCTGAGGCGGTGCGTCAGCCCGAGGTCGCCGTAGGGGCTTAAGGCGTAGTCCAGGCCTACGGCGCCGGTCTCGGCGCCGAAGCCCAGGGTTATGGCCGACATGGCGCCGAGGTAGCTCATGGCCGAGGTTTTTAAACCCGCGCGGAGCGCGAGCCGCACTCCTTTCACCAGCGAGGGGTAAATATATTCCGCGCCCGCGTGCAGGCTCAGCGAGTCGTCGAACGGCATACTTATGTCCGCGGCGAGCAGCAGGTTCTTGCTGAACTGCAGCGCCGCCCCGCCGGTCAGGGACATAGGCAGCGGGGTCGACATCTTTTCAAGCGTAAGACCGGTCCCGAGATTCTTAAGGCTGGCGCCCAGCTTAAGTTTGGGGGAAAGTTCGTAGACCGCGCCGGCGTCCAGGGCGAAGGCCTGGCCGCTCTCGCTCTCTATGCGCTCACGGATTATCTTGAAATTCCCGCCCACTGCCAGGTTCTTCTTCAGGCGGCGCGCGTAGGAAAGAAGCAGGGCCAGGTCGCTGGCGCTGTAATAGCCCTCGGTATAGCCGTATTTGTTGCCGCGCTCTATGTCGCCGGTGCTGAGCGAGCCTATGCCGGCGCCTATCACATAGGCCGGGCTTTTCCGGACGGCGAAAGCGGCGTGCTCGGCGTTGGTGCCGTCGATCCAGATATTGTGGCCGAAAGTTTCCTGCAGCCTTTTAACGTAGTTCAGGCCGGCCGGGTTCCAGTAAATAGAGTCCACGTCGTCGGCCGCGCCGGTATAAGCTTCGCCCATGGCGGCAGGCCGTGCCCCCCACCCGACCCGCAGGAAAGAGGCTGCGGAGGTCCCGGCGGCGCGCGCGGCGCCTTCGGCCCAGGGCAGGGCCGCCAGGAGCATAAAGAAAAGGGTGGCTAATTTCTTTGGCATAGCGGCTAGCGGATTATGGAGAACTTGCCTTTTTTTGGCTGCCCCCCGCCTGTGATCAAATAAATGTAAACCCCGGTGGCCGCGTTGCCGCCGGAGACCGTCTTGGTGTCCCAGAGATACATGCCGTTACTGTCCGCGGCGGCTGATTTCTGGTATACCAGCTGACCCGCAAGGTCGACTATTACGAGCTTGAAGGACTGGCCGGCCGCGAGCCCCGCGAAAACAACGCCGTCGCCCAGGGACGACTGGCCGAAACTGCCGCCGCTGCCGGGCCTGTACGGGTTGGGGAAGACCTTCGCCGGGATGCCGCTGCCGCCCGGGCCTCCGCCGCCGATGCCGCCCCCGCCGCCGACGCCTTCAGCCTGCTTCACAATGGCGTATTTGGTGTTCACCGCCTTGGAGAAGCCGGTCACGCTCTTATCAGTGGAATTCACGGAAGAGGTGACGCTGACCCAGCCGGTGGCAGCGTCCCAGTAAGCCAGCGAGAGCAGGCTGGGAGAATAAGAGCCGAGGTCCGCGTCGCTGTAGCGGAGCTTTATTGAGACGTTAACGGCGGGCTGCGAAGAGTGGCCCACGGAAAAATAAAGCGCTTCGCCTACCTGGCGCACGTCCCCGGGCGCGACAGGTACCGTGTAAATAACTATTTGCTCGTCGTACGGGAAAGAGGCTGAAGGGATGTTAACGGCGATCCCCCCCGCTTTGGTCATTGCGTCTATCGTCGCAGGCTGGTTAGAGGGCACCGTAGTGCTGAGCCTGGTGTAGGCCAGGGTGGAGCTTGTGAAAGCCTCCCCGTTGGAATTGGTCACGGTTACCGTGGCGACGCCCAGGACCACGTCGGTGGAGGGTGTGACCGCCAGCGTTATCTGGCCGGATACAATGGAAAAAGCCCCGGTGGAGATGTTCGCGTCCTCGAAGGAGACCGCGGTATCCGCAAGAAGACCTTTGCCCGAGATGGTTACGTTGGAGGTCTTGCCTATAAAGAGCGGCGAAACGGCGGTGATCTTTGGCGAGGCGTTATACTTGATGGTAAAGTAGTTGGCGCCGCTGCCGCCCGAGTCGCTCTCGCCGGTAACTATCACGTTATTGTCAGCGTCCACCGCAACCGCGTTGGAGTGGTCCAGTATGCCGCCGTTATAAGCCGCGGTCGATATTATGGTAAAGTCCGGCTTGTATTTAACGGTGAAAAAGTGCTGGTTCGTATAACCGGTCACGATAATATTGTCGTCGGAATCAACGGCAACGCCGGTAGGGATGTCGTCAAAAGTGCTGTCATAAACAGCCGAGGACACAAGATTAAGAAAAGTATCGTATTTCAGCGTGAGGAAATTCTGGGTGACGCCGTCGCTCTGCCTGCCGGTGACTATTATGTTGTCTCTGCCGTCAACGGCTACCCCGGAGGCGTTCTCATCGAACCCGCTGTCGAAAATAACAGGGGACATGTTGTGGAGGCCATTGTCATACTTCAGCAGCAAAAGGTCCTTGGTGGCCGCCTGCGTATAACCCGCGATTATGATGTTGTCGCTGTGGTCTATCGCCATGGCCGCGCCCTGGTCCGCCAGGCCGGTGCCGTCGTAGGCTGCCGTGGAAAGCTTGGTGAGGCCTGGGCTGTATTTAATGGTGTAGACGTTCTTGTTCCCCGCGTCGTCGGTATAGCCGGTCACGAAAATATTGTTCTGGCTGTCGGTCTTTACGGCCGCCGCGGAGTCGTTGCTGCCCCCATTGTATGAAGCGGAGGAAAGCTGGGCGGCGAAATTGGGGCTGTATTTAAGGGTCAGGTAGTCCAGGTTGCCGGAGGCGTTCTGCTCTTCGCCCGTTACCACGATGTAGCCGAGCCCGTCCAGCGCTAAGCCCTGCGCGCCGTTATTGTTCGCCCTGCCGTTGGTGTAGATTTGGAACGCGGAAGGGCTGACCACCAGGGCTTTGCTGTATTTCTGGGAAAGATAATCGTTACCCGTAGTGCCGGCAAGAAAAATATTCCCGTCCGCGTCCGCGGCCAGGGCAAAGGCCTTGTCCGTGCCGCCGGAGTCGTAGGTGGCCGAGGAAAGGACTATCATTTCCGGCGCGGCGCTGGCCGCCCCGGAGAAGCAGGCGGCGATAGCCGCCGCAAAAAATATCTTCCCCGCTCTCATTCCCCTTCCTCCTCCCCGGCTCCCGGCTCCCGAAATCTTCCCTAGCTGTTCGGAGGGTAGGCCTGGGCCAGCAGTTTTACGCGCTTAATAAGTTCGTCGTTCTCAAAAGGCTTGGTAAGGTAGTCGTCGGCGCCGCGTTCCAGGCCCTGGGCGCGCTCGCTCATGCCCTTCCTGGCGGTGAGCAGCATTACCGGCATTTCCTTGTAGCGCTCGTCCGCGCGGATAAGGTCGAGCAGCTCCAGCCCGTCCATCTCCGGCATGTTTATGTCCAGCACGGCCAGGTCAGCCCCGTCTTTCTTCAGGGCTTCCCAGGCCTTCTTCCCGTTAGGGTGGGCCGAAACTTTGTAGCCGGCGGAACTCAAGATCATTTCCACCAGGTCTCTCAGTTCGTCGTCGTCGTCAGCTATAAGTATTTTCATGGGTTCCTTGTGTCGCGCCGATAGCCTTAGGTCTTTCCGGCGGCGATTTCCGGCCGCGCGGGATGTAACCGCACTTCTACGGGAAAATGAGCTTAGCCGACCTTTACCTGCTTAACATCGGCCAGCGGAAGTATAAGGCCTTTTGCCGCAAGCGCGTTCACCGCGTTCAGTATGGTCAGTTCCGAATCGTTGTTGTCGCCGGTCATCAGCATGTTCTGCATGCGGGCCGCCACCAGGTCGCGTATGGCCGGGCCAAGCGCTTCCGAGAAGGCTTCGGCCGTAGGATTATCGCAGCTCTTGAGGCAGCGGGCGAACGCTTCGGCGCCGGCCTTGCGGAAGACGCGGCGGATGGCGGTTTCGTCATAGCGGAGCAGATCTTCGAACTTGAAGTAGCGTGTTTCGACCGCCGCGGCGAAGGTCGCGTCCTTTTCCCTGAGGAGGGCGAGCGTGCTCTCCTGGGACTTCTTGTCCATTACCTGCATAAGGTTGCCCAGGCGCGCCTCTCCTCCGAAGCTGCCGGCCATCTTGTCCTTGATGCGGTTCAGCAGGTCCTTGATCTTTTCCGGCTCCACGAACTCGCGCTTCAGGTACTGTTCAAGCACTTCCTTCATTTTGTACCTGGGGATGGCGGTGAAGGCGAGCTTCTGCGGGATGCGCTGTACCACCTTGGCTATCACTTCGGGGGATTCGTCGTGCAGGATCAGCATCAGGTCGTCCACGTTGTCCTTGGTGACGTACTTGTCCAGCGGCATGTTCTCGCCGGAATCGAAAGTGAGCACCGACGCAGCCCCGCCGCCGCCGGCGATGTTCAGCGCGCCTGTCATGGTGGTTTCTGCGCCGCCTTCGTCCCCGCCCCCGGCCAGCGTAATTTCACCGCCGCCCCCCCCTTTAACTTCCACGGCTTTTCCGCCAGCCGCGGCCAGGGAGGCCAGGTTCTCGTTGAGGCGCTTAAGGAAGCCCCTGAAGGGCCCGTAAAGGAAAACGGCCAGCACGGCCAGGCAGATAAGCGCGACCGCGGAGGTGATGTTTATGGCCAGGGATGTTTTTGCCGGGGGCGTGCTTTCTATTGTGACGGTATCCCCCGCCGTAGTATCCAGGTCGAGCGCGTCCGAGACCAGTTTTATTATCTTAGCTTGCTGGTCTTTAGGGACCGGCTTGCCCACTATGATCCAGATGTTCACGCTGGCGACGCCGAGGCGCACCTGTTTCCTGGCCGCGTCGGCCGCCTTGACGGCGGCGGCGTCTTTCGTCATGGAGGTCGCCGCGGGGACGCCGGGCAGTATAAGTTCCTCTTTCTCGTCCCATTTGCGGACGCCGCCTTCCTTGTCCCCTTCGGCCTTCCTTACCTGTATGTTGACCTTGGCCGCGACCGACACGTCCTGGGTGTGCAGGTAGGAAGAAAGCATGGCGCGGAGCCGTTCTTCTATCTGCGCCTCCAGTGCCACTTTGCCGCGGAGGGCTTCTATGGCCTGGGCCGCCGCCAGGCCGTAGGAACAAAAGGCCGTCGCGGCCGCCAGCAGCGCGATAATAAAATAATTTTTTGTCTTCATGTGTTTTCCGCTCCCTGGATCTGAACAAATAAAACTACGGCGGCGCCGGGAGGTGCTGTGTTTCTCCCGGTGCTGCGCCGCGTTTAATTCATTTTCATGAACTGAAGAACTTCTTTGTTGTTTGGATCAAGTTCAAGAACCCTTTCCCAGTTTTTACGCGCAATGTCCTTCTTGTCCATCGCCCAATACGCAGAGCCCATGCGCGTAAGGGCCGGGATATTGCCGGGCTCCAGCTGCAGCACCCTCTGCAGGGTAGCAATGGCCTGTATGTAGCGGCCGGTCCTTATGAAGTCCAGGGCGTCCTGCAGCAGCTGGTCTATTATAGTTATGTCCGGGAGTATCCTCATCCCCGAAGCCGTCTCGGGGAACTCCCGCGCTATCACATTATACAACCTTGCGACCGCTATGTCTCTCGTCCATTTCTGGCGGGCGTAGGTGATATAAAGCACCGCGTCGGTATTCTTGTCCGTATAGCGGTTTACCGCCTTGCGGATCAGGTCTTCCTTCTCCGTGGCGTTAGTCGCGTCCGGGATTATCTCCGCTACGGCGGAGGCCTGGGCGAGGGAGGCCTTAACTTCCTGGTCTTTGATCAGCAGTTCGTCTATCTTCTTGTAGGTTTTCTCGGCCTCCGCGTAAGCGCCGCGCCGCATGGCGGCTTTTGCCTCCGGCAGCAGCTTCTCGGATTTCAGGATATCGCTCCTGGTGGGCTCGGTCCTGGCCGCCGCTACGGGTTCCCCGCCGCCCGGGCCTCCGCCCTTGCCCGGATCGTCCTTCTTCTCTTTAAGCCTGTCTTCTTTTTCCTTCCTGTCCGCCATCGGGCCGCGCGATTCGCCCCAGGCCACCACGACCCCTACCTGGTGGGAGCCCATCGTCCCTGAAATGCCGCTTAGCGGGTAAACGAAAGAATAGTCGATGCGGTAGGCGCCGCCGTTGTAGCCGAAGCCGGCGGTGGCGGCGCGGTAGTCGCGCGAGCCGAGGCTGAAGCCGCCCCGCGCCTGCACCTTGTTGTTGAACTTTTCCGACATCAGGGGGATTTCGGCGCCCGTTTTAAGGCGCAGGTCGGAGCCCGAAACGACAAGGTCGAAGTCCCAGGTAAAATCGTCCCGCTTGCGCGCGAGGGCCAGGCTTATTTTCCTGGGCACTTTGTTGGGATATTTTATTCCCAGGTCCGGCTCGTTAGCGTTAAGGATGGAGAGGCCCAGGTCCAGCGAATCCAGGCTGTAGATCACGCCGAGGTCTATCCCCATGGCCGATTTGCCGGTGGCGCTGGCCAGGACCGGGTTGATACTGGTGTACTGGTCGCTGCCGTAGGTGACGCCGAGGCGGGCAAGCGAGATGCCGGCCCAGATATTCTCTTTCACCGGGTAAGCGTAGCCAAGCCGCATGCGCGATTCGCTGTAAAGGCTGTCCAGGCTTAAGGTGTCCATGCCGAAAGCCGCGGTGCCCCAGTAGGTGCCGCCGATGAACACCGGGGTGCCGACGCCTATCCCCATGCGGGAAAGCGAACTGCCGTCCGTAAGCCCCATCAGCAGTTTTTGCTCCGAAAGAGCGGCCTCGTAGCGGGTTATGCCGATTATGCCGGCCGGGTTGTAGAAAAGGGAGGAGACGCCTTCCGACTGGGCGGCGTAAGCGCCCGACATGGCCGTGGCCCGCGCGCCGACGTCCACGTCCTCGAAAGCGGCGCGCGCCGGCGCCGCAAGGACCGCGGCCAGGCATAAAGCTGAAATAATGTTCCTCATACTTATCCCATTTTGCGCGGGCGTCGTCATTTCGCCACCACCACGGTGCCGGTCAGCACCTTGTCCGAGGCCTCTATCTGGTAAATATATACGCCGCCTTTCACGGTGGCGCCGTTCTGGTCCTTGCCGTTCCAGTACATGTCCGCCCCCTGGGTATCCAGGTTCCTGCGCACCAGCCTGCCGGTCACGTCGAAGATCCTTATGGTCACCTCGTCGCCGCCGGGATTCGCGAAAGAGAACAGGACGCGGTTGACGGCCGCATCCGCCACGTTAGGGCTGAAGATGCGGTTGGTGACCTTGGTCAGCGTGAATGCCGAAGCCAGGGGCGCCGCCAGGAGGGCGGACATGGAGAGAGTAGAAAGAATGTTGCTCATATTTTCCTGTTGCTGAATTGTTATTTCGCCACCACCACGGTGCCGGTGAGCACTTTGTCGGAGGCCTCGATCTGGTAGAGGTACACGCCGCCCCGGACCATGGTCCCGGCCTGGTCCTTGCCGTTCCAGAACATTATATTGCCGCCTTCCGATTCCAGGTTCCTGCGCACCAGCGCGCCGGTTATGTCGAAGATCCTTATTGTCACCTCGCCAAGGCCGGGGTTCTCGAAGTAGAACCTGGCGCGGTTCACGTTAGTGTCCGGTTCGTCGGGGCTGAAGATCCTGGGCGCTACTTTCGTGAGCGTGAAGGAAGAGGCCAGCGGTGCGGCCTTTACCGCGAACTGCCCCAGCACGCGGGAGTAGGTATAGAGCTCGCCGGTCAGCACGTCTATTTCCCCTCCCAGTTTTACCCACTCCACGCCGTTGAACCAGTAGATGGCCAGCTGGCCGCTTACGGCCGAGGTCACGGTGCCGGACGGGGGATAGGCGATGGTAAGCCGCACGCCTTTCCTGTCGGAAGCTTTCAGATCGTCGGCAAGCGTGGAGGCGGATCCGGACGCCGTTATCGTGTAGGCGGCCATGAAGTCAGGGTTTACGTCCTTCTTGACGTCAAGGGAGAACGGCGCGGCGGCGGAAACTTTGTCCATCACCTTGCCGGGGATCTTGACCCAGGCCGCCCAGTCCTGCGGGTTGGCGCCGGGGCTCATGTAGTAGTAGTTGGGCACGCGGTCAGGGTCTTCCGACTTGCTCGGGATCTCCACCGTAAGGGAAGTCTGGCTCTCCTGGTTGTCCGCCAGCCTGGTTTTTATCTTTATGTAGGTGGCCTGGTTCTCGTCCACCGGGACAGTGTAGCCCTGTATGGCCGCGGTGCTGGAGGCGACGGCTGCGCTGGAGGTGCTTACGCCGCGCAGCGACGCGGATTGTTCTATGGTGTAGCCGGTAACCTGGGCGGAAGAGACCGTCACGGGCGTCCAGGCCAGGGTTACGGCCGTTGAGGTTACGGCGACTTTGAAAACCGGCTGCTCCACCACTTTACGCATGACCACGGAAACCGCGGCGGTGGCCAGCGCGGCGTTGTAATCCGGGTCTCCCGTAAATTCGGCCTGGTAGCTGAAGGTCCCGCTGGAGGCGGGCGCGGTGAACGTGGAGAAGACCAGCCCCTGCGCGTTAGAGGTGGAGATGCGCGTCAGTCCCTGGAAAGTTATGGCGATGGGTTTGCCGGGCACGGCATAGCCTTTCGAGGTGATGGTGGCGGAAGCTGCGAACACCTCGCCGGTGCCGATAAAGACGTCGTAGCCGACCAGGAAGGTGCTGGAGCCTTTCGAAGCTATGAGTATGGAAGCGGTGTCCGTAGCGCTTATGTACTGGGTATCGCCCGCGAAGAGGGCCGTGTAGGTGTAATTCCCCGGGGTGGAGGGCGAGGTGAAGGTGGTCTCCGCGGAGCCCGTAGAGCTTGTTACTGCCGTCTTGGTGATGGTGGAGACGCCGTTGAAGAAAGTGAAAGTCACGGTCTTGCCTGGCATGAACGCCTGCGTGAGTTCGTCCTTCAGCACGGCCTTGGCCGGGAAATCCTCGCCGCTGAGCGCCGCGACGGCCTGGGCGGCGAGCGAGTCAGGGTAGCGGTTCGCCGTCAGGGTTGAGGTGCCGGTGGCGGCCGAGAAATTAATATCGCCCGCGAAAGAAGCGGTAATATTGTAGGTGCCCGAAGAGGAAGGCGCGGTGAAGGGCGCGGTGGCGAGGCCGACGCTGTCTGTGAAGCCTGCCGCGGTGAAGGTCCCTATGCCGTTGAAGAACTCGAACAGCACGGTCATGCCGGGCACCGGGACGTCCGTGGCCGTGAGGGTTCCGGAGGCCACGAAAGTTTTTGTTATGTAGGCGGTCACCGGATCCACTTTCATTTTCGTCTTTATGGCCCCGGTGCCGTCTGCCAGCAGCACCGTAACGGTGGTGGAGGAGACGGCTCCGTTGTAAACAGGGTCGTTGTCGGCGAACCTGGCCGTCAGCAGGAAAGTCCCCGTAGAGACGGGCGAAACAAAGGTCGGCGTCGATACTCCTAACGCGGAAGTTGTCGCGATCCGGATAGTGGTGAAAGTAGAATCATACAGTTCGAAAATTATGGCCTTGCCGGGGATCGGGGCGCCCATAAAGACGCTGCCGTTGACATTATCGTAGAAACCGGCCTCGGCCGCGAAAATCTTTCCAGGAGGCGTAGTGGCGTTCTGGGCAGTAAGCAGGGTATCGCGCCTGTAGATAGTAACCACGTTCGAAGTATCGCTTGAGGCGACGTAGAGCGAGTCTCCGGGGTAGGCCGCGGAATAATTATAGGTTCCGGTGGAGGACAACCCGGTAGTGACGAAGGTGGCGGTGGCTTTGCCGAAACCGTCGGTCGTTCCGGTGGAATCGAGCCCCTCGAAAGTAAAGACTACCGGCAGGCCGGGCAGGTTGTTGCCTATCGTGTCCCTTAGCGTCGCCTCCACAGGAAGGGGTTCGTAGATCTTCAGAGCAATCCCGGGTTTGGCAGCCAGTGTCGTAAGGTTCAAAGCGATAGTGACGGGGGCGGAAGAATTGCTGCCAGAATAGGTTATGCCGTCGCCTATAAAAGCCGCCTCGTAGGAATATGAGCCGGTGGAGAGCGGCGCGGAGAAGGTCACCGAGGAGATGCCGGCGCCGTCCGTCAGCGCGGTCTGCGTGGAGCCGTTGAAGTAAAAGTCCAGCGTCTGGCCGGCTATAGGCGCCTGTGTCTTTACATCCACCAGTTTAGCGGCGAGCCCGAGCGGCGAGCCCAGCTTGGAGGAAACCGGGGAAGTGAATACTATAGTGGGCCTGGGCCCTACCGTGACGCTGCCGGAAGCCGTGCTGCTGGAGTACTGCTGGTCCCCGTAGAAAATGCCGCTGTAGGTATAAACGCCGCTTGAGGCCGGGGCCGTGAACACGGTATCCGCGATGCCCTGCGCGTTGGTCACGCCTACGCCGAATTGTCCCTCGAAGTTCAGGTCGACGCTTAGTCCGGAAACCGGCTGGTTTAAAGAGTCCTTGAGCTGGACCTTGGCGGTGAAAGTGCTGTTCGCCGTCAGGTCCGTCACGTCGAAGGAGATCATGGTGGTGGGCTTCAGCTGGACGGTAAGGACGCCCGTGGTGCTGAAGGCGGTGTCATAAGTGTCGTCACCGTTGAAATAAGCGGAGAAATTGAAGGTCCCCGAAGAGAACGGCGCGAAGAACTGCGCGCTGGCCATGCCGCCGGAGTCGGAGAGGACGGTGACCGTGCTGCCGTTGAAAACTATCTCCACGTTCCTGCCCGTTATGTTGCCGCCCGACTTCACGTCAGTCAGGTTCACCGTGGCGGTAAAGGAACTGTACGCCAGCGTGGAGACCGGGATGGGAAGGATCTTGGCCGGCCGCAGCGTTACTTTCACCGTGGCGGTGGCGTTGCTGGCCGAGTAGATGGAGTCCCCGTCGAAATAGGCCGTGTAATAGTAGGTGCCGGAGGAGGCGGGCGCGGTGAAAGTAGAAGACGCCACGCCGGAAATACCGTCCGCGTTGGTCATGCCGGTATTGTTTGCCGCGATGAACTTGAACCTGATCAGCTTGTCGTCCAGCGTGGTGGAGAGATAGTCGGTAAGTTTCACTTTCCCGGTGAAATTATCAAGCGCCACGGTCTCGACGTCAAAAGCCACCAGGGAGGTAAGCAGGCCCACTTTTACCATAGCGGTGGCGCTGCTGGTGGAATAGGTGTAGTTGCCGTAGAACTTGGCGGTGTAGTAATACACGTCGGGCGCCCCGGGGCCGCTGAAGGTGACGGTGGCTATGCCTACGGCGTCCGTGGTCGAGATCTTGGTTTCCAGCACGAGGCCGGTCTTGTCCTTGAACTTGAATTCCACCTGGGCGTTCGGAACGAAATAGCCGGGCAGGTCCTGCCTGGCCGGATCTACCAGCTGGGCCGAGAGAAGGAAGGGCTCGCCTACGTTGGCGTTGGTGTCTTTGGCTATCACCTTGGTCTCGCGCGTCCCTACGGTTACCGCGCCGGTGGACAGCGAGGCCGCGTAGATACTGTCTCCGGAGAAGCCGGCCTGATAATAATAGGTGCCGGAAGAGACGGGCGCGGCGAAAGTGGCTACCGCCACGCCGAAGGCGTCCGCCGCCGCGGTGCTGGACTGGCCCTCGAAGTTGAAGACGACGTTCTTGCCCGCCACGGCGCTTGAAAGCCTGACGTCCGAGAGCGTGGCGGTGGCCGTGAAAACTTCAAGCGCTATGGTGCCGGCGTCAAGCGCGGCTATCGAGGTGGGCCGCTGCATTACGGAGACAGTGCCGGTGGCGCTGGCCGCCGCGTAAGTGGCGTCTCCGGAGAAATCCGCGTTAAGCTGGTAGGCTCCGAAAGCGCCGGGCGGGGTATAGGCCGCGGTGGCGACGCCCACTCCGTCGGTAACGGCCGGGGCGGACGTTCCGTTTAGGTCGAAAAGCAGGGAGCGGCCCGCCAGGGAGGCCAGTGTGGCGCTGTCTTTCATCGACCCCGAGACGATGAGCTGCTCGAAAGGATAAGCCGAGCCGTCGGCCACGGTAATGCCGGCCGGGCGCTGAATGACCGCGACTGAAATGCTGGAATAGGCGTTCTCATATACGGCGTCCCCGGCGAAGTCGGCCTCGAGAAGATAGGTGCCGGAGGAGACGGGCCCGGCAAAGGTAGAGACCGCAATGCCTCCCGCGTCGGTGACCGAGGCGAAATTCGCGCCGGAGAACGTGAAAGTTATCGTGCGCCCGTCCCCGTAAACGCCGGGGCTCATCTTATCCGTGAGGGTGGCCGTGGCCGTAAGCACTTCCATGGCGCGGATCAGCGCGGGATTAATGGTGATCAGGGAGAGGCGGCGCAGCACCGTGACGGAAGAGGAGGAGGAACTGGCCCGGTAACGGCTGTCGCCGGCGAAGGAAATATCCAGCCTGACAGTGCCGCTGGAGGGAGGCGCCGTGAAAGTGGAGACGGCCACGCCGTTGGAGTCCGTAAACGCCGTGAACGTGCTGCCCGCGAACACGAATTGGAGCGGGCGGCCGGAAGCCTTGTACGAGGGGTTTCCTACGTCGCTTAAGGTGGCAGTGGCGGTGAAGATGTCCCCGGCGCGTACGGAGACCGGGTCCGGCAGGATGGCGGATAAGCGCCGGTCCACAACGACCTGTACTGTGGTCCCGGACGGCAGGTACCTGGCGTCGCCGGCGAAGTTTACGGCCGCGTAATACGTCCCGCTGGAGGGCGGCGCGGCGAAAGTGGAGACCGCGACCCCGGCGGCCGTGGCGGCCGTGAATGTGCTGCCCGAGAAGACGAAAGCGACAGAGCGCCCCGAGACAAGCGAAGTGTTAAGCCCGTCAGTTAGGGTCACGGTCGCCGTAAAGACCTCGTCAATGATGCTGGCAACGTCCGGGGCGGCCATCACTACGGGGCGCCTCGTCACGGTCAGCGTGGCGGTGGAGGCCGCCGCCGCGTAGGTGGCGTCCCCTGCGAAGGACGAATTAATCTGGACCGGGCCCGAAGAGGACGGCGCGGTGAAGGTTACGGTCGCTTTCCCGCCGGCTCCGGTAACCCCGGAGGAACTGGCGCCGAAAGTAAAGTCTATGGTCTCGGCCGGGATAGGCGCCAGGGTAGCCTGGTCCACCAGGGTGGCGGTGGTCCGGAAAACCTCGTCAATGGGTGCGGAGGCATTGTCCAGCATCAGTTTCGCCGGGCGTGCTACCACCGTTACGGACCCGTAGACGGAGGTGGGGTAGTAAGTGGCGTCCCCGGAGAAATAAGTCAGCACCTGGTAGGGCCCTATGGAGGCCGGGGCGGTGAAAGTGGAAACGGCTACCCCGTTGACGTCCGTTACTCCGCTGTTAGTGAAGGTGCTCCCCCCCACAAGGAAATGGAAGTTGACGGTCTGGCCGCTCAGTTTCTGGGAGGGATCGCGGTAGTCTGCCAGCGTGGCGGTAGCCGTAAAGATATCCAGCGCCTTGACGGTTACAGGGTCGGGGGTAAGCAGCGCCGTGCGCTTGTTGACCAGTACGGGGATAGAGGTGTTGGTGGAATCGTACAGCGCGTCGCCGGCGAAGGAGACCGGCAGCTGGTAGGTTCCGGACGCCACGGCCGCCGAATACGTGGAATAGGCGACGCCCGACCCGTTAGTGACCGAGGTGAAAGAAGAGGTCTGGAAGTAGAACACCAGGTTCTTGGCTGGAACCGTGCTTGCTTTATAATCCGTAAGGGTGGCCGTGGCGGTCAGAACTTCGTTCATGGTAACGGTTATCGGCGGGGCCGCCAGCAGGGTCGGGTACCTGAGCGTGACCACGCTCTTTGTGGAGACGCTTGGGTTGTAGCTTGAGTCTCCCGCGAAAGAAGCCTGAAGCTGGTAGGTTCCGGAGGAGAGGGAGGCCGTATAGCCGGCCGAGGCCAGGCCGGAACCGTCGGTGACCACGGGAACGGTGGTCCCCTGGAACAGGAAAGAAATGGTCTTTGACGGGACGCCCAGGGCGTTCACCGAATCGTACATGGTCCCGGTCGGGGTAAAGGTGCTGCCTATGATGGAAGCGGCCGGGCCGGTCAGCGTTATGGAACTGTTGCGGCGCGCCAGGGTTACGCTGCTCACATACACGGAGGACTGGTTATAGGTCGGGTCTGCCGTCCCGTCGGACCAGATGGAAATGGTGTAGGTTCCGGACGCGGCCGGCGCCGTGAAATTCACCGCGGCTACGCCTGAGCCGTTGGTAGTGGCCGTGAGGGTGCTTACGTTCTGCAGAGAGAACTTAAGCGGGCGGCCCGCCACGGGAGCGGAGCTGACGCTGTCGTAGAAAGTCCCGCTGGCGGTGAATATGTCGAACACCCTTGTGGAGACGAATACGCCGGTAACGAAGCCATTGCGTTTCGCCACGGGGAAAGCAACGGAGGTGGTGGTCGAAGCGTAGGTGGAGTCCCCGGCAAAGGTCCCCGTAAGGGTATAAGCTCCCGCCGCAGCGGTGGCCTGGTATGACGCGGTAGCCACGCCTACGGCGTCGGTAACGGCGCCGGTGCTGGCGCCCCAGCTGAAGCTGAAAGTGACCGGCCTGGAGGAAACTTTATACGCGGCGTTATTCTGGTCCGTTATAGCGGCGGTGGTCGTAAAGAAATCCAGGGCGGTGGCGGCCGCGGGGTTGAGCGCAATGGCAGTCAGGCGCTGCTGGGCCGTTACGGCTATTACGGCCGAGCTGGGCAGATACTTGGGGTCCCCGTCGAAGTAGACGTTCACGTTATAGGGGCCGGCCGCGGCGGGCGCGGAGAAAGTGGAGGAGGCCACCCCGGAGCCGTCGGTCGTCTTGGTGAAGGTGCTCCCCTGGAAAACGAAGCGCAGCGGCTGCGCTGCCAGCTGGAGGCTGTCCATGTCCTGAAGGGTGACCGTATCGGTAAAGACATCCAGGGCAGGGATGGTTATATTGCCGGAGGAGATAAGGCTTGTGGGCCGCCTGGTGACGGTTACCGTAAGCGTGGCGGAACTGGTAATGTACCTGAAATCCCCGGCGAAGTTGACCGGGACGCTGTAAGTCCCTGTCGCGACGTTGGCGGTGAACGTGACGGTAGCCACGCCTATGGAATTGGTATTGGCCCATAAAGTGCTGCCGTTGAAAATAAAGGAAACAGGCTGCCCCTGCGGGTCAAGGTTATCTATATCTTTAAGAGTGGCCGTGGCTATAAAGACTTTGTCGGCTACCACCGTAGCGTTGACGGGCGTAAGTGTGGTAGGGCGCATTGCGGCCGTGACGGTCGCGGTCGCGGTGTTGCTGGTCAGGTAGGAAGAATCGCCGTTAAAGACGGCGTTAATCTGGCTTGGGCCGGTGGAAAGAGTGACGGTAAACGTCGCAACCGCCACGCCCAGCGAACCGCCCGTGCCGGTTTTTGCGTTAAAGTCCTTCCCCTCGAAAGTGAACAGTACGTATTTATCGCCAAGCGGGGTCAAATTGCTGGTGAGGGTCGCTGTGGCGGTGAAGACCCTGCCTATCATAGTGGCGGCGTCGGCCAGCGCCAGCTGGGTGGGCCGGCGCGACACGGTGACCGTGGCCGTGGAGGCTATGCTGGGAGCGTAAGTGGCGTCGCCGCCGTAGAAAGCCTCCACCTTGTAAGTTCCCGAGGAAACAGGAGCCACGGTGGAGGTGTAAACCTTGCCGGCGCTATCTGAGGCCGTGGTGGTGAAAGTGGTGTTGGCCACCAGCCAGTTGAACGAGATCCTGGCGTACTTGCCGGCCGGGGTGCTGGAATTGGCCACGTCCAGGAAGGTAGCCGTAGCGTTGAAAAGGTCGTAAACCGACAGGGAAATATTATCGGGGACCACCACGCAGTTCCTGCGCAGCACCGTTATTGTGTTGCTCCCGGAGCTGACATTGTAATCCGTGTCGTTCACGTCCGTGAAGGCGGCGTCCACGCGCCAGGGGCCGGAAGAGGCGCCGGCATTGTACTGCATGAAGGCTTGTCCGTTCGCGTCGGTAACGGCCGAGACCAGAACCTGCCCCTTATAGGTGAACTGCACCTGTTTCCCGGGCACCGGGGCGAGGCCCCACTTAAGAGTGGCGGTGGCGTTGAAAACTTCCAGGGCCATTATACTGCCGTTGTCCACCATGATGTTCGTGTCATGCTTGGCTACGTTAACCCAGGCCGCGGTATTGGTCGAATTGTAGATCGGGTCTCCGTTGAACGCGGCCGTCACCTGGTAGGACGCGCCGC
>JAJZVJ010000254.1 GCA_021845705.1 bacterium | reverse complement strand
CAACATAGCGGCGGGCAGCCTGCTTAATACGGTGATCGCGTCGTCGGTGGCGGTAGACGGGATATACACCAACGCGATACAGGCGAACGCGGTGACCGACGCGAAGATAGCGACCGGGATAACGCCGTCAAAGATAACCGGCACTGCCGCCGTACTTGGCGCTAATGTCTTTACTGGCGTGCAGACCTATGGCAGCGGGGCTTCTATAACTGCGGCCGCGAATATAAATGAAGTGCAAATCGCAACCTCGGTATATATAACACAGGGTGGCATTACTGCTTCGAGCGGAACGTTTACCGCCGTCGGGTTGAACCAGTACAGTATTGCGACCAGTTCCGGTATAAATGTAGCGGCCGGCACGGTCAATGTGGCAGATACGGTAGTGGCGGCAAAAGCGGTGGCTACAAATACTACCTCCTCCAGGTTCCATATCCCGGCGCTTACGACAGCTAATATACAGACTATAGCCCCTGTTGAGGTCGGGGACCTTTATTTCAACACCACACTGAAGGCCGTTTGTGTCAGCACCGGGACAGCAACCTTCGCGATAGTTCAGTCGTCCAGTCCGGCGACAGCGTGTCAATAGACGGTCGGAAGCCAATGCAGCGGACTTGTATTGGAAGAAAAAGCGGGATGGCTTTTTATGAAATATAAAAGCGTGGGGCTGGCTGCGGGCGTGGCGCTTCTGTGCGGCGGGTTGTCCGCCGGGGCGGCCAACATGATGGAGACCAGGGCTTTTACCAGCGGCCTGGCCGTCTCTAACAGCGGCGCTTACAAGCTTGAGTCCACGGTGGGGGAAGTCTCCGGCTCCACCATGGCGGCTTCCGGAAAGGGGCTGCGCAGCGGGCATTCCGGCACCAGCCACAGTCCCGGCGTGGTTTATGACCTTGCCGCCTCCACCTCTTCCGCCCGCGAGGCGCTGTTCCAGTGGACCAATGTGGGCAGCGACGGGCTCTCCGGGCAGGCCAGCTACGTGGAAATTAAAATTGCCACCTTCCCGGTTACTTACGCCAACTATTCGACCATAAACTCCTCTCTCACTATTTCCGCTTTAGCCTCCGGCAATGTGGACCAGAAGATCTATCCGGGCCTGGAGTCCGGCAAGACCTATTACGTGGCCATCCGCGTGCGCGACAGCAGCAATATGTACGGCCGCCTTTCTTCCAACGCCACCTTCGGCACAGCCCCCATCTATCCCCGGGCGCCCGTCATCCGCGGCGTGCTGGCCGGCGGCAACTTCACTATTTCCTGGGACGCCGTGCAGTTCAACATGGCGGGCAGCACCATCGCCGTTAAAAATTACGAGGTTTATTCAAGTTCCGCGCTTAGCGGCGCCGTCTCGGCTGCAATAACCCTTTCAAGCTCTACGCTTTCCTATACTGTGGGGACTTCTCCGACAAAGTGGTACTTTATTAAAACCCTGGACGGCAACAATGTCCGTAGCGGCTCCTCCATCTGGCTCAGCAACGCCGACGACGTGGTGCGCACCGTAGCTGACGACCAGCGCGGCGTAGTGGATATCCCGCCTTATGTCAGCGACCTGCTGCAGGCGGCCGGCCTGGTGCCGGTTATGCAGAGCCAGCCGCAATACGAGACCGGCTCCACCATAGTCTCCTATAAGTTCTTCCTCAGGGACGCGGCCAACAACGAGGTGCCGCGCGCGCTTGACCAGGATGTCACGCTTACTATGCCTCTTTCTAAGGCCGGCTCCTTCACCGTACGCGCGTTCTCGCCCGCGGCCTCCTACAGCGCCTACGACTACGCCGTGTACTACTACAACGGCGTGGAAGACGTAAAGCTTGGCGGCACCGTTAACCCGGACAGCGGCAGCGTGTCCGTGGTCACAAAACAGACGGGCCTCTTCAAGGTGAAGCAGGTCATAAGGGCCCAGGGCTTCAGCATAACCCAGACCGTGCCGCGCAAGATCTTTACCCCCAACGGCGACGGGATCTGGGACGAGTTCAACATAATCTACGAGAACCCCGAAGGCCTGGCCATAAGCGGCGCAAAGATCTACGACCTTTCCGGAGCGGAGATAGCCAGCCTGAAGGCGGGCAGCTACAATTCCGAGGCTTCGCTCTCCTGGGACGGGCGCAGGTCCGGCGGGGATAAGGCGCAGGCCGGCATCTACGTGTACCAGTTCAAGGCCGGCAATAAGTACTATAACGGCACCGTGGTCCTGGCCAGGTAAGGCCGGGGCCGGTCGCCGGCGGTGGAAAATGCGTAAGACGGAGATCCCAGCTTTATTGCCGTTACAATCAGGTAATATTTATGAAACAGCTAAAAGCTAGAATTATAACTGTGGCAAAAGGCTCATTGCTTATATTTTTTGTTCTTGCCGCGGCTACTATGAACGCTAAAGCTGCTTTTTCTCCGGATTCCGCCTGCGGGGCCAGGTCCTCGGCAATGGGCGGCGCTTTTACCGCCGTTCCCGGCGGCTCCGAAGCCATCTGCTCCAACCCGGCCACCCTGCTTGAACTTACCTCCCCGGAACTTACCGCGGTTTACGGCCGCCTTTATTCCGGCCTCACCGACGATTCCAAGATAGGCCAGGGGTATTTCGGCTTTGCTTCGCCGATCAAGCGCTACCTGCAGGGCGTGGGCGGTTTCGCCTGGAACGATACCAGGCTTACGGACGCTTACGCCGAGACCTCTTATTCCGTAAGCTATGCCACGGCGGTCTACAAAGGCATAGGGGCCGGCATCACCCTGAAATATATGCGCCGCAGCTATGTTTCGGACGCCTACACGGCGCTCGACCCCGTTTTCTCCGGCGGTTACTCCAAGGGCGCGCTGGGCGCCGACCTGGGCTTTTTCTACCGCCCCAGGACAAATTACGCTTTCGGTCTCGCTTTCAAGAACATTAATAAGCCGGATATGGGGCTTGCCTCTTCCGATCCCCTGCCGGTAGAAGTGCACGCCGGGGCTTCATACCTTATGAGGACCAGCCTGCTGGACCTTGACGCCGCCTTCGCCGGCCCTGACTACACCATTTCAGCCGGCGCCGAGTACGCTTTCCAGAAACGCTACGCCCTGCGCATGGGCCTTTCCGCCGGCAACTATTCCCGCCGCAGCCTTAACGTAGGCTTTGGCGGGCACTTCGGGCTGGCGTCTTTCGACTACGCTTTCAGCCTGCCCATAGGGGGTATAGCCGGGACCATAGGCTCGCACCGCCTCGCGTTCTCTTTCCGCTTCGGCGCCGAAGCCGACGCGCAGCGCGCCGAAGACCTTGCCGCCGCGGCGGAACTCAGCCGCGCGCAGGAAAAGGCCGCCCTGCAGGAAGAGAAGATACGCGTGCTGCAGGAACGCCTTGACGCCGTTGTGCGGCAGCAGAGCATGGCCCCCGCGCCGCAGCCGGCGCCCGCTCCCGTCATACAGCCCGCTGCCCAGCCGGCCCCGGCCGTGCAACCTGCGCCGGCGGCCCAGCCCGCGCCCCAGGCTCAGCCCGAGCCCGCCGTGCAGTCCGAGATCTCGCGGCAGATAGAGTCGCTCAAGCTTGAGCTTGAAAAGTCACGCCTGGAGATGGAGGCCATAAAGGCCCGCGCCGCCAGGCGGGCGGTCGCCGCTCCGCAGCCCAGGCCGCAGCCCGCCCCGGCGCGCCGCACCAGCTACGTGGTAAAAGAAGGCGACACGCTTGAGAGCATAGCCGTCTCAGTCTATGGCAGCGCCGAACGCTGGCCGGAGATCTACCGCGCCAACGCCGGGTCGCTCGGCCGCGGAGGCGAAGTGAAACCCGGCCAGGTCCTGGTGCTGCCGTAAGCGTAAAAAGAACGGGAAGGGGCGTATTAAGTAAGGAATTACTTAAGAAGCGTGCAACCTTATGAAAGAAAATTTCGACGAGTCCTCACTTAACGAAGCGGCGATAAACGACGTGGAAACCGCGCGCCTCGCCCTGCGCTGGGCGCTGGACAAGATCCGTTCCCTGCACGAAGAAGACCTTAAAACCCGCCAGAACCTGCAGGAGAAATCCAGCCAGGTTTCCTTCCTTGAGAACCAGCTAAAGGCCAAAAACGTGGAGATAGACCGCTCCACCCGCGTGCACGAGGAGGAGATGAAGTCCAGGCAGAGCTCCCTTGAATACCAGTTCCATTCCAGGCTGGAGCGCCTTACCGAGCGCGAAAAAGAACTGGAAGACAAGATCTCCAAGAGCGAGGAAACCCTTAAGCAGAAAGAGCTCCGCCTGCAGGAAGACTACCAGAAAAAGTCCGAGGAGCTGCGCGGCCGCTGGGCGCAGGTGGAGGGGGAACTGTGGCAGCTGCGCCAGGAGCAGCTGGCCAAGCAGCAGGAGTTCGAGCGCGTTTACGGCGCGCGCCTCGAGGAAGAAAAGAAGCGGTTCGCCGAAGAGGCCGCCGTCCAGAAGAACAATCTTGAAGAGACCTACCGCAACCGCGTTGAGGAGCTCGAAAAACGCGAGCGCTCGGTCAGCGACGAGCTGAAAAAGCAGGAAGCCGTGCTTAAGTGGGCCAAGGACAGCTGGCAGAAAGATACCGAGGAGCGCGAGCGCGCCCTTAAACAGAAAGACCTGGAGATAGACAAGAAGATCCTGGAAAAGAACCAGGAGATAGACGAAGATC
>JAJZVJ010000253.1 GCA_021845705.1 bacterium | reverse complement strand
GAAACCGTGAAATTTTCAGGCTCATCCTGCATTGGATAATTCTCGCACTTTTCCCGGCGGCCGTATATTTTGTACCATATATGCGAAGGTCTTTAAATTTATGAGCAAAAGAAGATTAGCGAGGGAAAACTGCCTGCAGTCGCTTTACAGCTCCGATGTGGCGAAGCTCGAACCGGCTTCCGTCCTCGCCAGCTTCCAGATGGAAGAGTTCGCCGAGGAAGCGAAGAACTTCGAGTTCTACCGGAACCTTTACACCACCACCGTTTCCAACATAGCCAAAATAGACGACATAATTAAAAAAACCAGCCTCAACTGGGAGATGGACCGCATGCCCGCCATAGACCGCTCCATCCTGCGCATGGCGGTCTGCGAGATGATGATCCTTTCGGACGCCCCCGTGGCCGTGGTTATAGACGAAGCCATTGAACTGGCGAAGAAATACTCCACCGAGAAATCGGGCAAATTCGTCAACGGCGTGCTGGACGGCATCGCCCGGCAAAACAATCTGGTCAAATGAACGCTAAGAGGGACCCTCTTGCCGTGATAGAGGCGCTCAGGGCCGAAATAAGACGGCACGAGCGCCTTTATTACGTTTCGGATTCCCCTGAAATAACGGACGGCGAGTTCGACGCGCTGATGGCCCGCCTTAAAGCGCTGGAAGCCGCCCACCCCGAATGCGCTTCCCCCGATTCCCCGACCAGCCGCGTCGGAGGAGAGCGCTCCAACACCTTCGCGCCCGTCCCGCACCGCATCCCGATGCTTTCGCTGGAAAACTGCTATTCCGCCGGGGAATTCCTGGCGTGGAACGAGCGCGTGAAGAAGGGGCTTAAAGGCGAAGCTTTCGAACTGGTGGTGGAGGCCAAGATAGACGGCCTGTCCTGCTCTATAGAATACGAGAAAGGCCGGCTTGCCCGGGCGTCAACGCGCGGCGACGGTGAAATAGGCGAGGACGTCACGCTTAACGTGCGGGCCATAAGGTCCGTGCCTATCAGCCTTAACCTGAGCAGCCCGCCGGCGGTATTCGAGGCGCGCGGCGAAGTTTACATGGATAAAAAAGATTTCGAGCGCCTCCGCGGGGAGGCCCTTTCCGCCGGTGAAGAGCCTTTCGTGAACCCCAGGAACGCCGCCGCCGGGTCGCTGAGGCAGAAGGACCCGGCCGTGACCGCGGGGCGCAGGTTAAGGTTCATAGCCCATTCCTACGGCTACCTGGAGGGGATGGTGGAGCCCGATTCCCACTGGGAATACCTGAACATCTGCAGGGGCCTGGGCTTCAATATCTCCACGCTCGGCAGCAGGGTCTGCCGGGGCGCGGAAGAGGTGCTGGCCGTTTTCAGGGAATACGAGGAAAAGCGTTTTTCGCTGCCCTTCGAGATAGACGGGCTGGTGATAAAGGTGGATTCGCTCAGGCAGCGGCGGGTGCTTGGTTCCACGGCCAAGAGCCCCCGGTGGGCCATAGCTTTTAAATATCCCGCCCAGCAGGCCACAACTACGGTGAAGAACGTCGTGTTCTCCGTTGGCCGTACCGGGGCCATTACCCCGGTGGCGGAGCTGGAGCCCGTGAAGTGCGGCGGGGTGACTATCTCAAGCGCCACCCTGCACAATTTCGACGAGGTGGGGCGCCTGGGCCTGAGGATAGGCGATAAAGTGGTGATAGAGCGCGCTGGCGAGGTGATCCCGAAGGTTGTTAAAGTCGTTCCGGGTTCCCGCACCGGCGCTGAAAAGGAGATAGTCCCGCCCAAAGCCTGCCCTTCCTGCGGTTCCGAGGTTTTCAGGGACGAGGAGGAAGTGGCGCTGCGCTGCGTCAACCCGTCCTGCCCGGTGCAGTTCAAGCGCGCGCTGCTGCACTTCGCCTCGCGCGACGCGCTGAATATAGAGGGCCTGGGAGTTTCCGCGGTGGAGCAGCTGGTGGATAAAGGCCTGGTCAAAGGTTTCCCCGATATTTACCGGCTGAAAAAAGAAGACCTGCTCGGGCTGGAACTTTTTAAGGATAAGAAAGCCGACAACCTGCTTTCGCAGATAGATAAGAGCAGGGCCCAGCCGCTTTCGAGGCTTATTTACGCGCTCGGCATCAGGCATATCGGGGAAAAGAACGCCCGCGTGCTGGCGGGGCGTTTTAAAACCATGAACGGCCTGATGGCCGCGGGGCTGGACGAACTTTCCCGGGTGGGCGACGTCGGGCCCGTGATGGCCGCCGCCGTGACCGAGTTCTTCAGTCCGGAAGCGACGCGTAAAATGATGTCCGATCTTGCCGGGGCCGGGCTGCGCATGGACGAACCTGAGCGGGAAAATTCCGGCGGTCCCCTGGCAGGGAAGACCTTTGTTTTTACCGGCGAGCTTAAGACCATGACCCGGGACGAGGCGCAGGCGAAAGTGCGGGAGCTGGGCGGCAGGGAAACGTCGAGTGTTTCCGGCAAGACTTCTTATGTCGTAGCGGGCGCGGAACCGGGTTCCAAATACGGTAAAGCCAAAAAACTCGGAGTGACGGTCCTGTCCGAGGAAGAGTTCCTTAAACTGCTCGGAAAGTGATCGCTGGCGGCATGAGCTTTCGTAGTTTCCGCCTTCCGGCCTCCGGGTTTTTGGCGCTCTGCCTTTTATGGATAAAACAGCCTATTTAAGCGTTTACGATAAGACCGGGGTGGAGGACTTCGCCCGCGGGTTGGAGGGGCTCGGCTTCGAGATCTACGCCTCCGGTTCCACCTATAAACTGCTGGCTGAGGCGGGGATAGACGCGGAGGAGGTGCGCTATTCTCCGCCGGTGCCCTATGCGGTGCTGAAAGCCATGTCCAGGCGCTTCCCGGCGCTTTCGGAGAACGGCGTGGAGCTCCCTTACTTCTACGTGGTGGCCGCCAATCTCTACCCGATAGCCAGCATAGTAGGCCAGGAAGAATTCGCCCTGCAGGAACTTACCAACTACCTGGACCAGGCCAACTCCGCCGTGCTGCGCGCGGCCGCCCGCGACTTCGAGAGCGTTATAACCCTTTCGAGCCCCGTGGATTACGGCCCCGTGCTGCGCGCGCTTAAAGAGGCCGGCGGCCTTGAGCCGGAGCTTAAAAGACAGCTCGCCGCCAGGGCCTGGCAGCACCTGGCCGCCTACGACGCCACGGTGGCGCAATATCTTTCAGAGACCGGGAACCTGCTGGGTGATGAAGTGGTAATGAGCCTTAAAAAAGTCTCCGACCTGGAATACGGCGAGAACCGCCACCAGAAAGCGGCTTTCTACGCCCTCAGCGGCGCCCGCCCGCGCGGCCTCAACGCGGCCAGCGTCCTTTCAGGCCCCGGCTTTAACCTGAATCATTACCTGGACCTTGATACAGCTTTCGAACTTGCGCTGGAGTTCGAGGAGGGCGTCTGCGTTATCTCCAAGCACGACAGGCCGGCCGGGGTTTGCGCCGCCGGAACGCAGGCCGAAAGCCTGCGCGGAGCCCTTAAGAGCGACCCGGCCGGGGCAGTGGGAGGGACCGCCGCTTTCAACCGGCAGGTAGAAACCGAGACTGCCGCGGTACTGTCCGGAACTTTCATAGAAAGCGTGGTGGCTCCGGGATACGGGCCGGAGGCTCTTAAAATATTGCGGGCAAAGGAAGGGCTTCGGGTCCTGTCCCTTTCCGCTCCCGTGCTGTCGCCTTATGAAGTCGAGCTGCATTCGGTCTCCGGCGGAGTTCTTATAGAGTCCAAGGATAACAGGCTTTTTTCCGCGGAACCCGCCTGCGTTACCAGGCGTAAGCCCACCGAAGCCGAGACGCGCTCGCTCCTGCTGGCCCTGAAAACCGTTAAATACGCGAAAACCTACGCCGTGGCGCTGGCGGAGGGGCGCGGCACGCTGGCTATCAGCGCTTCGGAGAGTTCCACCTACGACGCGGTCAGGAGCGCTCTGTGGAAAATGCGCGATAAGCGCGCCATACTGCCCGGCCAGGGCCCGCTGGTAATGGCCGCGGACGCGGCCCTGCCGCTAAAGACCCTGCAGGCGGCCCTTTCCGGGGGGATAAGCGCGGTCATCCAGCCCGGCGGCTGGCAGGACGACGAAGACTGCGTGCGCCTTTGCGATTCCCGGAACGCGGCCATGCTCTTCTCCGGCATCAGGCACTTCCGGCATTGAAACGTAAGACCATAAATACTCTTGGCGTGACGTGAGGGCCAGGTTAGCAAAAGCCCCTCGGAGCGCGAGGCTTGCGTAAGCGCCGAGCGCGGGTGGCCGTCCCGGCCACTGCAGTGAGCGGCAGGCGCGCGCACGGTGTGCGCGACGCCGATTTTGCGTTCTGGCCCTCACGGCGCGCCGTTGGCTAGGTGTAAGTCCAGAACACTAATAAATTGTTATAATTTTTATTATGGACAACCTGGAACCTAGATCGAATTTTATCCGCGAGATCATCGACGCCGACCTGGCCTCGGGCAAGTTCGGCGGGCGCGTGCATACCCGCTTTCCGCCGGAACCCAACGGCTACCTGCACATCGGGCACGCCACTTCGATCATCCTTAACTCCGGGCTGGCGCGCCAATACAAAGGCAAGTTCAACCTGCGCTTCGACGACACCAACCCCGCCAAGGAAGAGCAGGAATACGTGGATTCAATAGTGGAGGA
>JAJZVJ010000252.1 GCA_021845705.1 bacterium | reverse complement strand
AAAGTCCCTTCCGTCCATGTAGAAATTCTTTATTTCCACCTTGCCATTGTTAAGGGAATAATCACCGCCGATGGAGTTAAAGGAGATATCGTCGACCTTGTAGCCGAAATTAAGCGCCCCCCGCCGGTTCATGCGCTGTATGAATACCAGCGGCATGGAAAAAATATAGTAGATGCGGTCCTTTTCGGAAGTTCGCTGCACGTCGTAGAAAGTCCCGCTGCCGGACTTTATGGAGATGTCTCCCTTTATCCCGGAGATATCGCCGGCTATGTTCTTAAGGGCCGCGGCGATGTAAAAGTCGGAGGCGGTCATGTATTCGTGCTTGAAATGGTCGGCCTTGTAGAGCAGCTTGACGGAGGAGTAGCCTATCGGGATGGAGTTTTTTAATGTCTTGAGCCACGCCAGCTGTGATTCCATCTCGGGCATGCCTACGCGCGGGCCGCGCAGTTCTTTAATATCCAGGACCAGGTCCTTTATTTCCGAAAAAAGCAGGTCCGCGGAGTAGCCCGTGAAGTCCACCGTCCTTTCCGCGGTAAAAGGGCGCCGTATCGCCGCGTGGCCTTTTACCTGCCCGCTGTTGAACTTGCCGGAATAATTGAACATCAGCTCGTCTTTCGAGATCTCCGCCTTCAACTTCAGGCCGCCGAGGTGCCCGCCCCCCAGCGTCAGTTCCCCGCTGGAGGCGTTGATGAAGCTGTTCGCCAGATTCTCGGATACCAGGGCCGCTACATCCAGGCCCGAAGCGTCCAGCTTACGGTATTTAAAGCCGGCGCCGGTGGTGTTGATGAAGATCCTGGACAGGGCCGGCTTCCCGTTCCTGGATACGACCTTCAGGCGCAGCTGGGCCCTGCCCGAGGGAGAGTTAAGCGGCAGCCCAGGGGCGTAGCGCTTAACCTGGTCTATATTGAACGGGGGGGCGGAAACCGTGAAAGAGTAGGAAATAGTCGACTTGGTGAGGTCGAAAGAGCCTTCGGCTTTTATGCCGGACGGTTTGGCAAGCAGCGTCAGGCCGGCCGTCCTGGAGGAAGTGAAAACGGCGTCTATATCCCAGGAGGAGCGGGGCGCCGTGAAAGCGAGCGGCGAATTAAAAAGGTATGCCAGTTCCCCGCTTTTGAAGGCGGGGGTTTCAGCCTTGAGCTTGATCTCCGGCCGGCGGAAATTTTTCAGACCGCCGGTGAAATTAGCGGTCATGTCCTGGATGGTAAGATCGGCCCTGAGGTTCTTGACCTCCGCCTCCTCCCATTTGAACCCGGCGAAGTTTACGGACCCTTCCGTGTACAGCCGGCCGTGCACCGGGAGCTTGAAAGCGTTGCTCTTCAAAAAGACCGAGGCGTAGAAAGGAGTGTCCCCCCCGGGTTTGAAATCCTTCATGGTCAGGTTGAAGTTCTCGAAAGAATAGCGCGCGCCGGAGCGGAGGTATCTGACCGATACTTCCCCGTCCTTGATCTCCGCCTTGTTTATCCTGCTAAGGATGTTCTTCCCGGAACTTTTGCGGTAAGAAGAGAAGATGTCTCCTATGTTCCAGGTGCCGTCGTCGCGCCTGATAAGCTCTATCTTCGGCGAGACAAGGACCACGCTGTCTATCTCGAGCTTGCGCCCCAGCAGCGGCAGCAGGCGGTAGGTGGCATAAAGGTAGTCGGCCTTGAGGAAATCCACCGCTTCGGACCCGGGCTCGGTGACCCTGAGGCCTTTTATCTTTATCTCGCCGGTGTAGGAGAGCCTTGCCCACTCTATGTGCACGGGCCGCTTCAGTATTTCCTGGAACTGGTTGGTTACTATGGATTCCAGGTCTTCCGGGGTGAAAATTATCTTGAGCGTGAAGAGGCCCGTGGCCGCTATTCCGGCGGCCAGTATCAGCGGCAGGAAAATTATCCTGAGAAGTATCTGTTTAAACAGCTTCATGGGTAAAATATATTCTAGCAGTATTGAAGACGTAAGACGCCGCGGAAAATACGCCGCGGTAGGCCTCGTCCTGGGCCGCCAGGACGCGGGCCGAATACTCCCTCAGGCTTAACAGCCCGGGAAAAAGCAGCTTGAGCGCCGCGGCCAGGCCCAGGCAGTTGAGCAGCAGCAAAAGCGGGATGGAAAATACCGGCCCGCCGGCCTTGCGCAGGTCGTTCTGTACGGGGCCGGAGAGGATGCCGGCCGTGTGGAGGAGGTGGAACGTGAGCGTGAACCCGGCCGCCCCCAGGAACCAGGGACGAAGCCCCGCCGGGTTCCAGAAGCGCCCGGTCAGCCAGTACGCGGCGGCCACGGCCAGGGTGTAAAGGGGGATGAAGTAAGGGGCCAGGGAAATAAAAGCGTTGGTGGAGTCCAGCAGCACGTAGCCGCTGTTCTTTTTTACCGAGATCTTGCGTACCCTGACGCCGCTGAAGACGGCCGCAAGCGCGTGGGTAAGCTCGTGGGCCGTTATGTACAGACGGCCGCCCTTCCCGCCCCAGTAGAAAAGCAGTGAGACGGCCACGCCGCAGAGGAGCGGGAAGGTGACGTTGAACCTGCCAAGGGCCGGGGCGAGCACCGCGGCCGTGCTCCAGACCGCCGCCGCCGCCGCCGGCGCCAGCGCTATCCCGATAATTGGTTTAAGGGCTCGCATCCCTATTTTATCATCCAGTCTTCCGCTTTCACGCCTTTCGCCGCCAGTTCCGCGCGCCAGGCCGCCAGCGCTCCGGGGAGTTTTTTCGCGGCTTCACCCGCCCAGGGGTTAAAAGGAGCGCGGAAATCCTCGGCGGCGGTCCGGTACCAGATACAAGCCTGTTTCGCGGAGCTCTCTGAAATGAAGAAATCCCGTTCGGCGGCCGCCAATGTCCGCGCGCGCCCGGCTTGTTCCCCGGTCAGCC
This sequence comes from bacterium, assembly GCA_021845705.1. Classification (GTDB taxonomy): domain Bacteria; phylum Elusimicrobiota; class Elusimicrobia; order Elusimicrobiales; family UBA9959; genus UBA9959. The sequence continues at coordinate 1,772 of JAJZVJ010000252.1, read as the reverse complement.
TGCCCGCGGCGCGGTCCGCGCTTATGACCGAGACCCGCTCCTTGAATATGTCTTCATAGTGCGCCGCTTTTTTTACGGGGTTGTCGCGCCAGAAGGTTTCTTCTTCGGCCCTCGCGAGGGCGCCGCGCGAGCGCAGGCAAAGGTCGGAGGCGGCCAGTAAAAAAAAGGCCGGTACCGCCAAAGCGATCCAGGCCAGGGTCCGGAAATTGCCGTTAAAGTATGTTTTCATTCTGAAAGCCGTGTATACAGGCTATACATGGCGGTTTCCGGAAAAGACCGGGAGGGGGAACGCGTTCCGGCCCGTACAGAGCTAGGTCCCGGGCTTCCTCATGGGCGGCTGCGTTCTGAGTATCTTGTGGATAAGGGCGGTGAGTATCTGCGGCTTCACCGGTTTCTCTATGAAATCCTTCACGTTCGGTTCCTGCTTGATCATGTCGGAAGTGGAACGGTCGGTATAGCGGCCCGTTATGATGACGATGGGGATATCGGAGGTCTCGTCGCACTGGAGTTCGCGCAGTATCTCGAAGCCGCCGAACTTCGGCAGCATCAGGTCCAGCAGTATCAGGTCCGGGTTGACGGCGCGGGCCTTGGTCAGGGCCTCCTCTCCGTCCGAAGCTTTTTCCACCCTGAAGCCTTCTTTCTTCACGATGAACTCTATCAGCTCCCGCACGGAGTCGTCGTCGTCGACTATCAGGACCAGCTTGTCCGCGGACCTGGTTAAACCAGAAGTGTTTTCCATTTCTTCCCCTGCCCGGATTATAAATTAGATATTCGTGGTTACCAGCGTCTCGGTGGTCTGAACGCCGTGTATCCCGCGCACCTCGCGCACTATCAGGCCGCTGAGCTTGTCTATGGTATCGGACTCGGCCACCAGTATCGCGTCCCAGCCTCCGAAGGTCATGTAGACGTCTTTCACGCCGCGGATGTTCTTTATCTGCTGCACGGCTTTCTGTTCAAGACCGGCCACCAGTTTGCAGAGCACAAAAGCTATCATGTTTCCTCCAGTAAGCTAGATCCGTCCGTTCCACCCGGGGGTGCGGTATTTTGTTTCCGCTATGGTCCCGGTTTTAGCCCTGATGTCTTCCCGCATCTCCGCTGCTTCCCATTGCAGGCCGAATTCCCCGCCCAAAGCTTTAATTACCGCGTTCCTGTGCAGGGCGGAGTTGGCGCGCGCGTCCGGGGCCTGGAAGGAGGCCTGGTACAGCATATGGTCCCCGAATTTCCTCAGCGCTCCGCCAAGTACTTTTTTTCCATTATACAAAATATCCATGTTAACCGGCTTGGAGAAGCAGCTCATGACGGGGTCGTTAACCGCGTAATCCCTTGTTTTCTCGTTTAGCAGGTCGAAGGTCACGCCAAGGCGGGAATATTCTGCCGTTATAGCCCGGTGCAGGCGGTCATAAGTCTTGCCCGGCTCGAAATACGCGCCGGGGGAGGGAAAAATGAAGGAGAAGGTAAGGTCCGTCTCGTGGAACACTATGCCCCCGCCGGTGGGCCTGCGCGTGACCGCTTTAAGGGCGCTCCCGGCGGCCGCGATGGCCTCGTCAACGGCTTTAAGGCGCTGGGAGTACCCGAAGGTGATCCCCGGCTCCTTCCAGTTATAAAAGCGCAGGATGTAAGGCGCCGGCAGCGCCTCGCAGAGCGCCTCGTCGGCCGCCATCTGCCCGTACACGTCGAGGGGATAAGTTTCGATTATCAGTGCGGTGTTCATCAATTCATAATCCACAGGCGCCGCCTGGGCCGGGTTAGCAAAACCGTCGTTGAGCCCGCCG
>JAJZVJ010000251.1 GCA_021845705.1 bacterium | reverse complement strand
ACCGCTTATAGGCTTCTATAAGACCGCGGTTCTCGCCGGAGAGTCCGCAGTCTCCGGAAAACCCGAGGAAAACCTGCAAATATTGAAAAATATCGGTTCGAACTTAATTATAGGCGGGAAGAAAATAAAATTAAAATTTATTTTTCCGGCGGAGAAACTGCGGGAGCTAAACGCTCAAGCGGACTTAAATTCTGCCAAATTTTCCGAGAAGAAAATTTGGCGGGGTCGACGGGATTCGAACCCGCGATCTTCGCCTTGACAGGGCGACGTGTTAACCAGCTACACCACGACCCCGCGGTGATTTGTATAGGATATCAAAAAAACAGAAGCATTTCCACGAAATTCTTGCGGCGAGGGAAGGACGGCGCGGCTCATTTGACGACGGCAGGGGCGGTGGAGCCGTAGATAAGCGCGAAGCTTACGGCGGCGTCGCAGCGGGCGTTCTTTACCCCGGAGTCCGCGGGAAAGTAGCCTTTCTCGCGAAAGGATTCCAGTTCGGCCTGCGCCTGGCAAGGCTGGGCGCTGCCGGGGGCGGCGTAGGCCCGGGCGCGGCCGTCCTCGTGCCCGTAGCGCACCACGCGCGCCGGTATGCCGGCTTTCTGCAGCGCGGCAAAGACGTCCCGCGCGTTCTTCTCGGTGTCGTCAATGAAGAACACTATGTCCGGTTTATAGCCCGCGGCCGCCAGCACGTAGAGCAGCTGTTCGCCTTTGTTCTGTCCCGAGGTCTGCAGCACGCCGTTCCTGTAGAGGGAGGGGCGGGCTTTTTCGTTTATCCTGAAACCGTCCATAGCGAAACCGCCCCCGCCGGGCGCCGAGCTTGAAAAGTTAACGCCTATGTCGGAGTTAAGGTCCTGCATTGTGGCCTGCTCCATCTCCGGCCCGCGGGCGGTAACGGCCATCATGTTAACGCCGGCCGCCTGGGCTTTTTTTACGGCTTCAGGCACGAAAGTTTCCACCGGCCTAAGGGAGATACGCGCGTGAAGCGCGGAGTTAAGGCTTATCAGCTGGCCGAAACGCGCGGAGTACGCCGCTTGCACTTCGGGCGTCCAGGACGGCTTGCCCTCCGGGGCTTTGCGCGGGCCGTAGCGCGCCGTGAATGCGTCTTCGAGGGCTTTAACCTGTTCGTTCCACCAGGGGTCGCTGCCAAGGGACAGGCGGTACCGCGGGGAGAGCGGCGTTCCAAGCGTGAGGTCAATATCCCAGGCCACCAGCACATTAAGGCCCTGCGCCTTCAGCGCTTCGGCCGCTTCGAACACGTCCCGGCGCAGTTTGAAATCTTTTACATAGGCCGGGTCGGCGCGGTTGGCGGTATCCACATAGGACGCCGGCTGGCCGGCCAGGGCCGCGCCTTGCATGAGGAAAACGGATAAAAGCAGAAGTGTAAAGGTGTTAAGCGTAAGGTGTCTCCTAGTGTATTTGTGCGCTATTATGTAAGGATATAAAATCTTCCGCGGCCGGCGCATGAGGCATTGGCCCCATGGGCGATGAGGGGCATAGGGCCTATACGGTCCCTATATACTAAGGAAGCGGTAATAAAGTCTTGACAAGCTTTCCCCATTATGGTAAAAAATGAATACTGAACCAACATTCACTTATTCTGCGAGGGATGGCGCAAAGGGTCAGGGGTAAAAAACACTGTTCCCACCAGGGCGCTCCGCACGGTCCGCGCGGAGGCCGGGGAAAAACTCAAGGAGATATAAAATGGCAAAGAAGAACGCGGTTATAACCGGCGGGGCAAGGGGACTGGGGCGCGCGGGCGCGGAGAGGTTCCTTAGGTCCGGGGAATGGAAAGTGACGCTTTTCGATGTGAACGAGGAGATGCTCGCGAACACGGCCCGCGAGCTGGGGGAAAAATACGGGCCGGAGAACGTCTCCTATTATAAGGTAGACGTGACCTCGCGGGAATCCGTGGATAACGCCATAAAGCAGGTGATAGAGACCTCGGGAAGCGTGGACGCGCTTATCAATAACGCCGGCATCACCCGGGACGCCATGCTGCACAAGATGGAAGAGAAAGACTGGGACCTGGTGCTGGACGTCAACCTGAAAGGCGCCTTCCTCTGCACCAAGGCCGTGGCCGCGCATATGAAAGAGCGCAAGAGCGGCACTATCATCAATACCTCTTCCGTGGTGGGCGTTTACGGCAATATGGGCCAGAGCAACTACGCGGCCTCCAAGTTCGGCATCATAGGCCTCACCAAGACCTGGGCCAAGGAAATGGGCCGCGACGGCATCCGCGTGAATGCGGTGGCGCCCGGCTTTACTATGACCGAGATGCTCGGCACCGTGCCGGAAAAGGTGCTTACCGCTATAAGCGATAAAACCCCGCTTAAGCGCCTGGGCAGACCGGAAGATATAGCCAATTCGTATTTCTTCCTCGCCAACGACGAGTCTTCCTTCATCACGGGGCAGGTGCTTTCCGTGGACGGCGGGCTGGTAATATAATGGGCGCACCGGCCACTCCCAAGGGATTGCGCACCAGGGAACGCCTTATTGCGGCGTCCGGCGCGGTGTTCGCCCGCAAGGGCTGCGCCGCCTCCGGCGTGGCCGATATCTGCGCCGCAGCGGGGCTCGCGGTTGGCGGCTTCTACAGGTACTTCGCTTCCAAAGAAGAAATTGTGGAAGCGCTGGCCCGCGAACTGCGCGGCGAACTTATCTGCGCCGTTTCCGGGCTGGCGCGGCAGAATGACGCTGAAAAAGAGGCCGCCGCTATCGCCGGAGCCTTCTTTGTAACGGCGGCAAAACGCCTGGATTCTTTTAAGGCCATGCGGGAGGCCGAAGCCGGCAACGAAACCCTGGCCAGGGATTTCTACGGGCCGCTGGCGGAGGTCATGGCCGGGCGGCTCGGGCGCTTTGAACCTGGGCCGCAGGCATCAGCCCACGCCTGGGCGCTGCTCGGCACGCTTTACTTCTACGCGGTAAAGTTCATGGTCTGGGATAAGGCCGGCGTGCCTGCGCGTGCCGCCGGAGCGGCGGCCAGGCTCTGCGCTAAAGGTATAAGCGACCACAGCTTCCCCTGGCGTGAACCTGCGCTTGCCGCGCCCTTAAAGGCCAGGCCGGTCCCCGGAGACACGGCCACGCTGATGCTTGGCGCGGCCGAGGAAGTTTTCGGGCGCTGCGGCTATAACGGCGCGCGCGTTTCGGAGATCGCCAGGAAGGCGGGCTTTGCCGCTGGGACTTTCTATCTTTTCTTCGCTTCCAAGGAAGAAGCTCTTGGGAAAGTGGTGCTGCGCCTGCGCGACTGCCTGGTCCAGAAAGCCGCGGCTTATTGCGCCGGCGCGGGCAGCCGCGTCGAGACCGAAGCAAGTTCTTTCAGGGCGCTGTTCGACTTCATCCGCGAACACCCGTACGGTTACCGCATAATGCGCGAGGCGGAGTTCACGGACCCCGCCCTCGCCGACGCTTACTACGGCTACATTCTGCGCAACTACGCGGCCCAGTTAAAGAAGCCGGCCGCCGCCGGGGAATTCAATATAAGGGACCACGAACTGCTGGCCCTGGCGCTGATGGGAATGGGCCATATGCTGGGCCTGAAGCGCGTTCTTTGGGGCGGCTTGCCCGGGATGAGCGAGAAAGAAATAATTAAAGCTGTTTTTGAAGGGATAAAGGGCTAGGAGGATAAAATGTTCAGGATAACAGGCACGGGGATGTACCTTCCGAAGAAACTTGTAAGCAACGAGGACTTCTATAAGAAGTTCGGGCGTGACCCGCTGGAAGTGGTTTTTCAGCGCATAGGGCACGGGGCGCGCTATTACTCGGCGAAGGACGAGTCTTCCGCCACGCTCGCCATAAACGCGGGCAGGCAGGCGCTGGAAAACTCCGGGATCAAGCCGGAAGAGATAGGGCTGCTGATAATTTCAACGGATACCCCGTCGCAGCTTTCCCCGGCCACGGCCGCCGAGGTGCAGCACACCCTGGGCCTTAAGAACGCCGCGGCTTTCGACGTGAACTGCGCCTGTTCCGGCTTTGTCACCGCCGTGGATATGGCGGCCAAATACCTGAACGACGGGGAATATAAACACGCCCTGGTCATAGGTACCTACGCCATGAGCAAGCACCTTGACCCCGACGACAAGATAGCCACGCCGCTGTTCGGCGACGGGGCCGGCGCGTTCGTGCTGAGCTACGCGCCCGGGCAGGGTGCGACCGCTTCCACCCTGAAGGCCGACGGTTCCTTCTGGGATTTTATGGGCATCTACGGCGGCGGAACGCGCCTGCCGGTGGACGAGGAAGTTCTGGCTAACCGCTCGCACAAGGTTAAGATCCCCAAGAAATTCCCGGCCACGCTGAATTCCGAGGAATGGCCCCCGCTGATAGAGAAGACCATGGCTAAGCTTGGCCTGAAGCCGGCTGACGCCCAGGCCTACGTATTCACGCAGATACGCAAACCGACCATAGAGGAAGTTATGGCGAAATTCGGCCTGCCTATGGAAAAGACGCACACCATAATGGAAAAATGGGGCTATACCGGTTCGGCCTGCGTGCCAATGGCCTTCCACGATATGGCCGAACAGGGCAAGGTAAAGCGCGGCGACCGCGTGGTGCTGTGCGCCTCGGGCGGCGGTTATTCAATGGCCTGCCTGACCTTCATATATTAAGTGCGGAGACGGGCCCGCGGCGCGGCCG
>JAJZVJ010000250.1 GCA_021845705.1 bacterium | reverse complement strand
GGAATGCAGATGGCTGTCCGTCCAGCCCATGGCGTTCTGTATTGCCACGTGCAGGTCGTAAAAGGTGTAGGAGCCCGGAACCTGGATCCGCCGCCAGATCGGAGGCTCGGCCCCGATAAGGGTTATCTTGAACTGGAATACCGTTTTAAACGGTCTCTTGCGCGGAGTTGTAAGAGAAATCTCGAATCCTTCAGCCATATCAGTTAAATCTCCTTACTCCCGTTCGTTTTGTTTATTCATTGGAAAACCACCATTTTGTTGAGGTCAACAAAATGGTCCCATAAAGCTCCGGTCTTTTACGCGGTCTGGCTATGTACGGCGTAATGCATCTTGTTCTGCACCGTGGCAAAGAATTCGCCGGTCAATTTGTCGTCCTTGCGATAATCAATGCTGGTGGCGTAAATATCCGTGACTTTCTGGTAAAAGTTGCGCTCGCTGCTGCGTATGTCGCGGATGCGTTGTAAGAGTTCCTGGAAGTAGCGGGCCTTCTGACCGCCTTGCAGGGGTATGCTATCTATATTATCTCTTTTCCTGCTATGCAAAGTATTTCAACACGAGGTCAAACGACTTCCTTTTGAGCATATGCAGGTCGGCGGCGTTGGCTTGGATAAATTCAATATTCTTCAGCCCTTTCGCTTTCTTTTTGGCTAAGTCCAGGGCGGGCGCTGAAAAATCAATGTGGGTAACTTTATAGCCGCGCCTGGCCAAAGGGATGGTGAATGCGCCGGAGGCGGCGCCTACTTCCGCGATGGTTTTTACCCCTTTAAGGTTCCGCTCTATTTCACGCCAGCGCAAGGCGCGGTTGATGGGTTCGTCGGCCAGGTCTCGCTCTTCTCCTTCCGTTTTCCCTTCCCACCATGACTGTTCCCGTTTAAAATCAGGTTTCATATGCTCCTGTGTTTACCGCGGCTGCTTATGGAATTGCTTTCATTAGAATTTGGCGGACTTCCCGAGGCGCGCTTCAAGTTCGCGGATGGCCAGTGCCTGCTCGCTGGCGCGGCCGGCCCGGACGGCGTCGACCAGCGCCAGCAGAGTTCATACAGCGCTTTGTCCTTTTAGTCGTATAACGCATGGCGGCTACACCGTGGCCTTGCGGTCGCCTCTATTATCTCCCTGGCCCGTATGAGAAGCCTTTCTTGTGAGCTTCTTCGGAGTTTATCTCTTCAAGGGCGCGGGCGGCCTTTGCGCGGACGAACGGGTCGCCGTCCTCCAGCGTTTTCTTGAGCGCAGGTACGGCTTCTTTTGCCGCCGGGCCTATCCTGCCCAGAGTAAACGCCGCTTCCATGCGGTCGGGGCTTTCCGGCGACAGCAGTATTCCGACCAGGGGCCGGACTGCGTCCTTCGCTTCAGCTTCCAACGCGTTAAGTGTGGTGAACGCCGCGCTGCGTACGAAAGAGTTTTCGTCTTTAAGAGCATTTATAAGCGCGTTAACGGCCTCTTTCCCCTTCAGGTCGCGCCTGGCCAGTGCGGATACAGCCATTGCCCTGATTTTGATATCTTGATCCGTAAGATGCTCTTTGACCACCGCCCGCGATGGCGGCTCTATGCTCCAGAGGGCCTCCAGTATGTTGAAGCGGGTCCCGGAGTCGGCTGAGCCGAGCAGCGTTTTCAGAGCGGGAACGGCGTCTTTAGCGGGGCGGCCGATTTTAGTTAGCGCACTCATGGCACGCAAACGCAGACGTGCATCCTGGTTTTTAAGCGCTTCTGTCAGGGCAGGAACGGCCGGCCTGCCTATTTCCCCGAGGGTTTCTATAGCTTCTGTTACTCCCCAGCCGTCATTCTTGTCGGCAAGGAGACGGAGCAAAGGCGGTACTGCGGCTGGGCCTATCATTACTAGTGTTTTTCCGACCGGGTCGCGTACCTCGTGACTATTGTCTCCCAGGGCATCGGCCAGTTGCGGTGCTGCGGGGGCTGCGGCTGAGCCCAATTTGTAAAGTGCCCAGGCGGTTTTTTCGCGGGTGCTCTGGGCCGGGTCGCTAAGGAATTTACCCAGTTCCGGGGCAGCGCTCTTGGCGGCCGGACCAAACTTGCCAAGAGTTTCTATGGCCTTCTCGCGGACCGGGCTGTCGTTGTCCTTGAGGAGCAGGATCAATCCCGGGACCGAACTGGCGGCGGCGGGCCCAAGTTTCCCCAGCGCTTCGGCGGCATTCTGCCGGACGTAGCTGTCGGAGTCTTTAAGAGTCTCCGCCAACGCGGGAACGGCAATCACCTCTTCATTCTCGGTGTTGCCTAAACCCCACGCGACCTTGGCCCGGACACGGCCGGAACTGTCGGTAAGAGCCTCTATCAGGGCGCCACTTATTCCATTTGTCCGGTATCTGCAAAGCACGTTTGCCGCGTTTTCGCGTATGCGGCTGTCGGGATCTTTAAGCAGTTCCAACAGTGCGGGCGCCGTAAGATCGCGGTTATTTGAAAGCAATCTCCCCACCTGCCTGCGGAGGTCGGTGTCTTCGGTGTCGGCGAACCCTGCCAAAACAGAAACGCCGTCTTTGCCGAAAGACAGCAGCTTGTCCACCGCCTGCTCCCTGTCTTTAGAGGGGCCGGCCTGGATAAGTACCCTGCATTCCTCGGCGCTGTCGCAGGACTTCTCTACGGCCGCGAACGAGGCCCGCAGCACGGCTTTAGGGACTTCCTGCGCATGATTCATCCCGGGAAAGGCAGCGCAAAGCACGGCGAGAAAAATAGGCCTTTTTATAAGTTGTATTGAAATAGGAGTCATGGCTGGTTATTCCCCTCTAATTCCCCGGCTCCAATCATACTACTATTTGGGATTTCCAATGGAAAGCTATTTGTGTGTTCGGCTGTTTTCCACTTCCCACGGGGGCGACATAAACTTAACAGAAAAGCCCGCCAGGGCGAGCGAACAGCGGGTGGAGCGAAGCGACACAATTCAGGGTTCAGGCCTGGGCGGGTTATTAATAAACCAAGGTGCCCCCGCTTAAATTCCCCTCCAGGCGGCCATAATTAACGGAGTGCGGCTTGGATAAGTGCTGAAATAAATTACTCGCTGTGGCGAGTAATTTGCAGATCGTATGACCACGCGGGCCAGGCGCTGCGGCCGGTCAATCCACGTCGCGGCCGAACTGGTGGAACTCTTCCAGGTTGCTGAACTCGCCCCAGGCGAGATACTGGCTGGGTGCGTTGGCGAAATCGTAGATGTTATGCAGGATCTTGAAGTGCTTGTGTTCTTCGCCGGCGATGCGGAGCAGCAGGTCCCTGGCGCCAGTGTCCTTCTCTTTCCCGGCCGCGTCCTCGTAGAGCCGGAAACTGTCCGCCTCAAGCTTCATGGCGTAGCGATATGCTTCCAGGTCCCCCTTGACCGGCCCGGAGTCCGCCTTATGCGCTAGAAGGTTCTCGAATACGTTCTTTGCCTGCTCCAGAACAGGTGTGTCTTCCATGGTCCCCGCCCGGGTTTGGGCTTTCAAGGCCAGAAAAATATCGTGGTGCTTCTGCTCGTCGGCGGCGAGTTGTGTGAAAATACCCCGCAGGCCGGTGTGGCCGGTCCCCCCGGCCAGCTTCTCATAAAGCTTTTTACCGTCCTCCTCCATCTTGATGGCAAAATCAAATACGTTCATAAATCCCCCCGATCGTCTTTTCCGGCCAAAACGGCACGCCTCCTGGTTTCGCGCCAGGTCGGGCGCTGCGCGGGAAGCCGGGCCCGGAACATGGGCCCGGAAGTCCGCTTATTCCTTCACCTGGGTGGTGAGGAAGACGGGCAGGGTCATCTGGGCCACCTGGTCCTGCAGTCCCTCTATCTCGTCAATGTGGCCGTCCTCGTCGTTGAGGATGCCCTGCAGCACGTCCCGGGTGGCGTAGTCTTTAACCTCGCCCGCCTGGATTATGGCGTTGTTATAGGCCTTTATCGCGTCCGCTTCGGCGGCGTGGTCGTTGGCCAGCTGCTTGGTCACGTCGGCGCCTATCGTTATCTTTTTGAGTTCGCTTACGGTGGGCAGCCCCTCCAGAAAAAGTATGCGCCCGATAAGCTTTTCGCCGTGCTTCATTTCCGTGATGGCCCGCTTTTCGAAATGTTTGTGCAGTTTGGCGTAGCCCCAGTTGTCGCACATTTCGGAATGCACCATGTACTGGTTTATGGCCGTCAGTTCGTCGGCCAGCAGGGAGTTCAACGTTTTGATCAGTTCTGTATTGCCTTTCATTTATAGCACCTCTCTTTGTCTGTCAGCAGGCGGCTGCCGCCGCCACTAGCTTACGGGCGTAACCCTAACCCAACTTATAATATATTCCGCTGTAAAAAAGCAAATTTAAAATTCCGCAAGGACCGATAAAGGCCCGGTCATTACCGGGCCTGTTCCGAAAGCACGCTGTTTCAGGGTTTAATTCTGGTGCCCTCTGCCGTGCTGAAGAAGTGCATATGTTCGCGCTTGAAGGTGAACCAGGCGCGGTTTTGGGCCAGAGGCCATTTAAGCGTGGTCGAGCAGCGCAGTGTGGTGCCTCCGGAGGCAAGGGTCAGTGTGGTAAGCGCGCCGGTGGGTTCGCAAAGGTCCACGGAGGCCTCCAGCCAGCCTACCCGCGGCTCCGCGGACACTTCCAGGTCTTCGGGGCGGATGCCGCAGGTAAGACCCTCCAGGCCGGCTTCCGGCCCGGTCAGCGCATAACCCATCGCGGTCATTTCCTTCTTTTCCAGGATG
>JAJZVJ010000249.1 GCA_021845705.1 bacterium | reverse complement strand
CCTTAATCGAACCTTGTCTAATGAATGTTTGGAAAAACTGGGATTTCCGAGTTTAAGCAGGCGGCTTTCCTCGGCCTGTTAGTTCTGATGAACCGCCGTATACCGAACGGTACGTACGGTGGTGTGGCGAGGACGGCGGGTGAACTAATCACCCGCCTCCTACCCGATTGCTTTTCCGCTTTTGTTTTGCTACTCTGACCTTGGGGGACAGATAATAAACATAATAGCCTGCCGAGCCGGGCCCGCCCGGCTTCGCTTCCTGCTATTTACGCCTATGAGGGAAGTCATAGCCAGGATACTTGCCGCCGAGGAAGAGGGGGCCGGACTGACCGCCGCCGCTCACGCGCGCGCGGCCATTACCGTTTCCTCCGCTAAAAAGCGGGCTTCAGCCCTGCTGCCGGCCGCTCTTGAGCGCGCGCGCGAAGAGGCCGCGAAAATTTCGGCCGCCGCCCTGGAAGCCGCGGCCCGGGAAAGGGCGGCGCTCCTCGAGGCCGCCCTGGCCGAAGCCGGAGGGGCCTTCAGCCTGGATCGGTCCGCCCGCTCCCGCGCCGCCGCAAACGTGGCGCGCCGCGTGCTCGGCCTGTAGTTCTTAGGGGGAGAGTGATGAAAATACGGGACCTGGACAACCTGTCCTCCCGCCTGCACGGCCGCCGTTCGCGTTCGTACTACGGGGAGCGGCTGAACGCGCTTTGCGCCCTTAAATCGCCGGCGGACCTCGGTTCCGTCCTGTTTGCCGGAGCGGGACTTCTTTCGGCCCGGCAGGTGCAGCTCCGGCTGGCGGAGGATCTTGCAGCCGGGGCCCGCGCCCTTGCCGCGGAGTTCGAAGGCGCGCGCGCAAGATATTTAGAGTGGACCGCGGCGCGCCTGTATGTTGAAAATATAAAGGTGGTGATAAGAACTTTGGCGGCCGGCTACCCGCCGGAGTCCGCGGGGCCGCTGCTTATGCCGCTGCCGCCCTGGCCGGAGCTATGCGGCGCGGCATTCTCCGGAACCGCCACACCGGAAGCGCTCGCAGCGGCGCTGCCCGCGGGCGTACTGCGCCACAGTCTTGAACGCGCCTACGCCGCATACCCCGGAAAGAGCGGGTCTTTCTTTTATGAAACGGCGCTGGACAAAGGCTACTTGACGGAATTGCTTGCAAGGCTGGCCGGGCTGCGAAGGGAGGACGGCGAACAGGTGCGCCCGCTCGTCCGTCAGGAAATAACGGTATTCAACCTTATGCTCGCGGCGCGGGGCCGGTTCTTTTACGGGCTGGATAAAAAAGAGCTGTTAAGCGCGTTCGTGCCGGGCTGCGGAATAAGCGGCCGGATATTTTCTGCAATGCTTGACGCGCCGGGAGTCGGGGACCTGCGCGCTCTTGTGCCGGGCCTGGCCGTAGAGAGCGGGCCGCCGGAGCCCGACCCTGGCCTGCTTGAAGCGCTGGCCTGGAACCGCTACGCGCGCCTGGCGCTGCGCGCCTTCAGGGGCAGTTCTACGGGGTTCGGGCTGGCGGCGGCTTACCTGGCCCTTCGCCGGCTTGAAGCGGCGAACCTGGCTACAACGGCCGAAGGGCTGCGCCTGGGCGTGGCCGCCGAGGGCCTGCGCGGGCGGGTGTTCCCGAGGACCTTTAGCGTAAAAAAGCCCGAGGGCGGGGGATAAAAGGCTATGTTCGTACCTGTAAAAATGTCGCGCCTGGAAGCGGTGGTGCTGAAAAAGGACGCCAGGGCCGTGCTGCGCGGCCTTGGCGTATCAGGCAAGGCGGAGATTTCAGCGGCAAAGCCCGGCCCCGATACAGCGCCGGCCCGCCCCGCGGATAACGGCGCCGCGCTGGACGCCTGCGCCGCGCTGAAGGGCAGGATAGCCTTGCTGCGCAAGGAGCTGGGGCTGGGGGCGGAGGCCGCGCCGCGGGGGGAGGAAATAGGGTATCCGGCCGCGGCCGCGCTGGTCGGGGAATGGGAATTAAAGGCCGAAGTCCCGCTCGGGAAACGGCGGGACCTTGCGGCTGAAGACGTACGCCTTTCCGGGGAAAGCCAAAAACTAGCGGTTTATTCGGGTCTGCCGCTGCCGGCGGGCGGGCCCGGTCCGTTCAGGTTCCTCTACTTCGCCGCCGGAAGCGTTCCCGACCGCAGCCTGCCGTCCCTCAGGTCCAAAATACCGGAAAACGCGGTGCTGGCGGAACTGGCCGGGAAAAATGGCCGCAGCTACCTCGCGGCGCTGGCCGCAAAAAGCTCGCGGGAGAAGCTTGAGGCCGCGCTTGAAGACTCCGGGTTCATGAAGGAAGAGGTGTCTTCGAAAGGCGCCGGAACCCTGGGTGAATTGTACGCGCATAGCTCCGCGGAAGCCGGGCGTATCGGAGCGGCTTTGGAACAGGCCGGGCGCGAGATCTCCTCCCTGGCCGCCGCGGCGTCGGGGGCGCTGGCCGCCGCGGAAAGAGCCGCGGCCGCGGAGGCGCGCCTGCTAGAGGCTGAACGGCTGTTGCCGGGTACCGCGGCTTCCGTGTTCTTATCCGGCTGGGCGCCGGCGGAGCAGGCCGGGAACATGAAGCGCGTCGTGGGGGAAAATTCGGGCTGGCGCTGCGCCGTGGAAACTTTTCCGGCCGGACAGGACGGGGAGGCGCCCGTTCTTCTGCGGCCGCCGCGGCTGCTGCGGCCTTTCGCCGCGCTGGTGACAGGTTACGGCCTGCCGCGCTACGGGGAAGCCGACCCGACTGTCTTTGCCGCGCTTAGTTTCCTTATGATGTTCGGCATGATGTTCGGCGACGCCGGACACGGAGCTCTGCTCTGCCTGGCGGGAGCCTGGCTGTCCCGCCGGCGGAAAGATGAAAAGCGGGAAGCCGGGCGCGCGGTTTTTGCCTGCGGCGCCTCTTCCATGTTCTTCGGGCTAGTTTACGGAAGTTTTTTCGGAGTGCCCGCTCTTAAGAAGTACGCGCTCTGGCGCGACCCGCTCGAGGGGGACCCGCTGGCGCTGCTGGCCGCCGCTGTTCTTACCGGCGCGGCCGTGATAAGCCTGGGGGTGGTCATTAATATAGTGAACCGCGCGCGCCTGGGCGACAGGCTTGGCGCCGCGCTGGACAGGTTCGGGGCCGCCGGGCTGGTCTTTTACTGGGCGGCGCTCCTGCTCGCGGCCGGAAGGGCCGCGCCGGGGACGGCGCTGCCCTTGATGGCGGCGGCGGCGGCCTGCTGGGCGCTGAAAGGGCCGCTTTTGTGTTTAGTCCGCTCGCGCTGCGGGGCAGCAGAGTGCGGGGATGGTTTTTGGGGCGCGGCTGCGGAGGCGCTTATAGGGGCCTTCGAAGGCGCGCTGCTTTACCTGGCGAACACCGTAAGTTTCGTGCGTCTTGCCGCCTACGCCATGAGCCACGCGGCGCTGCTGGCGGCGGCCTGGATGCTGCGGGACGCGGCGGATAAAGCGTGGGGACAGAACAGCGCCGCCGGGGTGGCGGCCTTAATAGCGGGCAATGCCGCGGCAATAGGACTGGAGGGGATAGTAGCCGCGGTCCAGGCGCTGCGCCTGGAGTATTACGAGTTTTTCGGGAAGTTCTTTGAAGGGGGAGGGCGGCCTTTCAGGCCTTTCACCCTGGAAAGTAAAGGGGGATAAATGAAGATCATATATTCGCTGTCGTTCGCGGCCTCCGCCGCCGGGCTGTGGCTTACCCAGCAGGCCATGGCGGGCGGCGCCGATACGGCCGCAAGTGCAGGCGCGATCGCAAGCGGTTATAAGGAAGTGGGGTTTGGTTACGCGGCGGCGGCCACCATGGCCATGTGCGTGCTGGGCTCCGCGTACGCTATCGCCCGTATCGGGTCCGCCGCCATGGGCGCCGCGGCGGAAAAGCCGGAGCTGCTCATGCGCAGCCTGCTTTTTGTGGCGCTTGCGGAAGGCCTGGCCGTGCTGGGCTTCGTCATCGCCATGGTCCTGATCGGGAAAATATGATGGAGGGGCTCCGGTTCTACTGTATAGGGGACGAGGATACCGCGCGCGGCTTCCGGCTGGCGGGGGTGGAGGGGCGCGCCGTGGCCGGAGCTGCCGAAACCGCCGCGGCCTTGGACGAGGCGGCCGCGCTGGATAACTGCGGGGTGATAATTATCACAAAAGCCGCGGCCCGCCTGGCGCGCGCGAAAATAGAAAAAATAAAGCTGGAAAGAACGAAACCGCTGATAGTTGAAATTTAGAGAGGTGGCCGGGGTTTTATCCCGCGAACCCTTTGGGGAAGGGGGGGCCCCGCCATAATTTCCCAAGGCGGGGGGAAACCGCGCTGGGCTACGCCCGTGCCGTATCGAGAGCTATGCTCGTCAGACGGCCAACGGTTTCCATCTTCCAGGGTGCGCGGGATAAAACCCCGGCCGCTCCCCTGCTAGAAAAACTTCGGCAAGATTCTTTTGGGGAATATCTTATGGAAATAACCGGCGACCCCGGCAGGCTGGTGCGCGAAATACAAGAGATGGCCCGGCGCGAGAGCGCTGATATCATTTCCGGCGCGGAAGCCGAGGCGGAAAAAATATTGGCCGACGCCGAAGCCGGGGCTCTTGAAGCGCGCAATGAAATAATGGCTTCGGCGCTGGCCGCGGCGGGCCGCCGCCGGGAGATGCTGCTCGCCTCCGTGCCGGCCGAAGCCGCGCGGCTGCGCGCGGAACGCCGGGAGGCCCTGCTCGATTCTATCAAAGCGGAGGCGGCGGGGCTGCTGC
>JAJZVJ010000248.1 GCA_021845705.1 bacterium | reverse complement strand
GAGGCGGAGGACGGCCAGTTGAAGGCGCCTAAAGGCGGGGGCAGCATATGCCAGACCCTTTCGGAATGGCCCAGGTCCACGGTCACGAACAGCATGGCCATGATAAGCGAGGCGATGGCGAAAAGCTCGCCGAAAACCACCACATCGTGCATATGGTGGTCTTCATAGATGTAGACGGGGATGACCATCATAACCGCGGCGGCGGCCATGCCCACGAGGAAAGTGAAATTGGCTATATAGAGGCCCCAGGAAACCTGGTCTGACATCCCGGTGGTGCCGAGGCCGTGGACGAACTGCACGCAGTAGGCGTTAAGCCCCGCCAGGGCCAGCAGCGCCAGGGCGGACATCCAGGTGTAATAGCGCCAGTCCCCGTTCAGGACTTCGGCTATGGAAAGGCGGAAAAATCTTATCAGGTTAGACATCGGTAAAATAATAGAACCTGGGGATGGTCCCCAGTTCCTCTTTCAGGATGAAAACGCGCTTCTCGCGGATGATGCTTGAGATCTCGCTGTCCGGGTCCAGCAGATTGCCGAACTTCCTGGAACCGGTGGGGCAGACCTCAAGGCAGGCCGGGTAACGCCCTACGCGGGTCCGGTGCAGGCAGAAAGTGCATTTCTCCATTACGCCCTTCATCCTGGGGCGGTTGGAAAGATAACCCATGTTCGGGTTAAGGTCTTCTTTGGGCAGGTAAGGCTGCTTGAAATTAAAACGCCGCGCGTGGTAAGGGCAGGCGGCCTCGCAATAGCGGCAGCCTATGCACCAGTTATAGTCCACCACCACTATGCCGTCGGGCTCGCGCCAGGTGGCCTTTACCGGGCAGACCCTGGTGCAGGGGGATTTTTCGCAGTGCTGGCACTGCACGGGCAGATAATAATGGCCTTCCTTGGGCACCTGTCCCTCGTAATTCAGGGTGGATTCTTCCACGTTGATGTTGCCCTTCTCCATCTGCAGCACGCTGATATATTGTATCTGCGGGTCCCTGGACTGGTTATTTTCGTGCATGCAGGCGTAAACGCATTTCCTGCAGCCTACGCAGCGCCCCATGTTCAGCGCGTAGGCGTACTGCACCCCGTCCAGGGCGGGTGTGGCGGTAAGGTTCGGGGTAACGCCGTACTTTTCTTTTACCTGTTCGCGTATCCTTTCAAGGACTTTCTCCTTTTCCGCGGGAGTAAGTTCCGTAAAATGCTTCTGCATGAACTCTTTCAAAGACGGGATATCCTTAAGGTCCCTGAGCGGGGAGAGGGCGGAAACGGCGGCCGCCGCGGCGGTCACCGCGGCCGCCGCGAGGAACTGCTTGCGGGTCACCCCGGAACCGTAAGGCGTAGGCTGGAAATACGGGTCTTTATTCTCTGTTTCGTCGGCCATCAGTGTTTTTCCCCGGGGGTCGCGTATATCTGGCCGTTCAGGGCGGCGTCTATGTAGGCCTGCGGCTGCGGCGCCGCGGTCAAAGGTTTGAATTTAGGGTCGTGCGGGTTATGGCAGGCTATGCAGACAAGGGCCTTCTGCTCGCCCATAGCCTTGTTCCAGTAGCCGTTACGGCGGCCATGGGTCCCGCGCTCCCAGTCCCGGTACTGGTTGCCGTGGCACTTGCCGCAAAGCATTTCAACATGGGCATAGGGGACTTTAGCCCCGCCGGGCCCGGCGAAGAAATTGCGGCTGCCGTTATTGTGGCAGTTAAAGCAGTGGTTGTTGGAACCGTGGTTCAGGACTATCTGGCTGTGCACCTCCGGCGCCTTGGTCGGGTCGTTGGAGGAGGGCCCGGCGGGATCGTGACAGTCGCCGCAGGGCATACCCTGGGTCTCCAGCCGGTTCTTAAGGGTCCGGACCGGGGCGGTGTCGTAATACTCCGGCTTCATCACGAAATTATGCGGTCCCTGCTGCTTCCCGGTCTTGTTCGTGTAAAAGAACCAGGCCGCGTAAATAAAAGCCGCGCCCACAAGTACGGGCAGCCAGGTCGGGATATCGGTGTTGCGGAACGAGGTTATTTTTTCCCAGTTATTATCGGCCATGTTCAAGATCTGCTGAGTTTTCCGCGGCTGAACTAACAGTCTGCTGAAAAAGCCCTTTTCGGTTTCTTTTGGCCGCTTTCGGCCTGCGGCTTCGTTGCTCATCGCTTACAGGCCCGTCGGGCCTGCTCGCTCTTCGCGCCTTGCCTCGGCTCGAAATCGCCTCAAAATATTCCCGAGGGGGTTTTTTCAGCAGACTGCTAACCATCCCGGCACAAAAAAACTATCTGGCGCGCCGGCTTTAATTCAGCGCACTTTCATATTCTACCTAAAATATGCCGGGACTTCAAAAAACAGGACGATAAGGGCGGTTGCGGCCTAAACCAGCTGCTTTATCCTGGCCGCCAGGTCGGTTACCTCTTCGCTCATTTTTGAACAATCTATATAGTTCTCGAAATTCAGCCGTTTTTTTCCGTCAGGAGCGGACCAGAAGACCCGGAAAAGGAGGCCGTCTTCGGTAAGTTCGGCGTAGGCCCCCAGCGGGGTGGCGCAGCCGCCGCCCATGGCGGCCAGGAAAAGCCTTTCGCACTCCCCGCAGACGCGGGTGCGGGCGTGGTCCAGCCGGCGGGCGAGCCGCATGGTGTCCAGGTCCGAAGTGGCGGCTTCCACCGCTATTATTCCCTGCCCCGGGGCGGGCACCACCTCGTCCGGCGAGAAGACCTGGCTGATCCTTTTTTCAAGGCCGAGGCGTTTAAAAGCGGCATGGGCCACCACGATAGCGTCGCACTCGCCCTTGTCCAGTTTGGCGAGCCTCGTATCCATATTCCCGCGCAGCGGGGCGAAGACGGCGTCGGGCCTGAGCCTGGCCAGCTGCAGGCGCCGCCGGGAAGAGCCGGTGGCTATCTTCGGGGAGGGCGGCAGGTCAGCGAGTTTGACCCCGTCCCTGGTGACCAGGGCGTCGCGCGGGTCTTCGCGCTTTAAATAGGCGCCTATAATAAGGCCCTCGGCCAGCTCGCCGGGCAGGTCTTTCAGGGAATGCATCGCGAGCTTTATCCCGCCGTCGAGCAGGTCGCGCTCTATCTCCTTGACAAAAAGCCCCTTGCCGTCCGCGGCGATGAGTTTTTCCACGGAATCGTCCAGGAACATATCCCCGCTGGTCTTTATTATCTTCTGGTTTATCTGCACGCCTTCTTTCTTCACCAGGCCGCAGATAATGTCCGTCTGGGCGAGCGCCAGGCGGGAGCCGCGGGTGCCTATGACCAGCGGTTCCTTGAACTTTACCGGGTCCGTGGAGGAATCCTGGGAGAATTTCTCCCAGATATCCGCGCTCTTCGTGTCTATTATCGCGCGGGCCTTCTTTATCTCGTCCGAAAGCTGGGCCAGGTTCTCCGCAACTATCCGCTCCAGGTCGTCTATATTATAAAGGTAAACGTTAGACAGGCTGCCGGTCTCGGGCTGGATATTGCGCGGGACCGAAATGTCCACAAGGAAGATGGGGTTGCCGTGGCGGAGGCCCATGATCTTTTTCATGAGGTCCTTGGTGATGACGGGTTCGGGGGCGGAGGTGGAGACCAGAACCACGTCGGAGACGGCCAGGGCCTCCTCCAGGTTCTCCCAGGGAAGGCACTGCGCGGAGAATTTTGCGGCCAGTTCGGCCCCTTTGGCCTGGGTGCGGTTTATAACGGTAAGGCCGGCTTTCTTCTCGGAGAAGGCCTGGGCCGCGGCTTCGGCCATCTCGCCCGCGCCCAGCAGCAGCACCTTGGCCTTGTCCAGGTCGCCGAAGATGCGGCCGGCGTACTGCACGGCCACGAAAGCCACCGACCGGCCGCCCTGGCTTATTTTGGTGTTGGCGCGCACATGCTTGCCCACGCCTATGGCGCGCTGGAAAATAGTGTTGGTAAGCCGCCCCGTGGTCCCGGCGCTCTTGGCGCCGTAATAGGAATCCTTGAGCTGACCGAGGATCTCGTTCTCCCCCACCACCATGGAGTCCAGCCCGCAGGCCACGTTAAGCAGGTGGTCCAGCGCCTCTTTGCCGGTCTTGCTGTATAAATGGCCGCTTGATGAGCATAGCTCTTTTGCGGCACTGGCATAGCCTTGCCCGCCGCCGGGCTTATTGTCGTCATAGCCGGCCGGGTCGCTGAGAAAGCCTATCAGGGCCGCCTCGCAGTCCTTCTTTTTTCCCACGGCGTAAAGGTCCACGCGGTTGCAGGTGGAGACCCACACCAGCTCTTCCGCCGCGAGGCGGCCGTTAAGCATGCTCTTAAGCAGCAGCTTCCTGCGCTCCGGGCTTATGCTGAAAGCTTCGCGCGTCTCCACGGAGCAGGTTTTATGTGAAAGGCCTACGAGTACTAGTTCCATGACATTAATGAAAACTGAAGAATTTATGGTACGCGGCGCCGTGGCTGGAGAGTATCAGCGTGGCTATTATAAAGATAAAGCCCGCCACGTTGGCCCAGGCGGCCTTGGTGCCGCGCCAGTCGCCGTACTTCCTCAGCACCAGGTACAGGGCGTAAACTATCAGCGTGGCGATAGCGCCAAGCTCTTTCACGTCCGAGCCCGGCAGGCGGGAATAGTCGATATACAGCTGTATGCTGGCAAGCACGAACCCCGTAAGGAAAAGCGGGAAACCTATTTCCACCAGCCGCCAGATCAGCTTGTCCATATCGCCTATGGAGGGCAGCGAGAAAGCGGCCGCGTGCGTCTTATGGGTCCTAAGC
>JAJZVJ010000247.1 GCA_021845705.1 bacterium | reverse complement strand
CGGGTCCATAAAGTGAAGTTCTTGTACTCCAGTTTATTGCTGTAATAAAGGTCCGGCCTGGCCTGCAGCAGCAGGTAGCCGCCGGCCGCGGCAAGAAAGAGAAAAAACAATATTTTTTTCATAAGGTCCCCCTCCCAGGCTGAATGACGCCCGCTAATGGAAAGATACAATATATCGGCATTATCCGCCACTCCCCGGACAGCGGGGATAACCGCTAAACGCCGCACTTGCCCCCGTTAAGCCCATTCCTCGCTCTTGATGCCGCCCTGTATCCCTATCACCACGTGCTTCACCGGAACTTTGCGGCCGGCGGCGGAGGCCGCCTGTTTTACCATGGCCAGCAGCCCGCCGCAGCAGGGGACCTCCATGGTCACCACGGTAAGGGTGTTTATTTTCGCGTCCTCTATGAGGGCCCGCACCTTCTCGACATAAATTTCCTGGCCGTCGTCCAGCTTGGGGCAGGCTATCACGATGGCTTTGCCTTTTATGAAGTCGTTATGGAAGCTGCCGTAGGCGAAAGCGGTGCAGTCCGCCGCCACCACCACGTCCGCCTTCTGAAAATAGGGGGCCATAGGTGAAGCCAGATGCAGTTGTACAGGCCACTGGCGCAGCTGCGAGGCGGCCGCGGGGTTGTCCCCTTCTCCGGCCCCGGAAGCGTCCCGCAGGTCCATGGTCCGGCTGCCCGGGCAGCCGGAGGGCACCTGCCCGCCGTGTTTGTGGTCTTTCTCGTGTGCCATTTGTTCCTCCTCCAGGGGGTTGGGTATCCTGTTCTCTTCCAGGTAGTCAAAAGCCTGCTTTAGGAAAGTTTTCTGGGCGTGGTCTTTAAGATGCTTGAGATGGGCCTTCAGGGTATTGGGGCCTTTTTTAACCATGCTTTGCATTACTTTTATCTCATCGTAGGGGACGGCTTCGCGGCTTTCTATCTTTATGGCCCCCCGCGGGCAGTCGCCTATGCAGGCGCCGAGGCCGTCGCAGAGCAGGTCGCTTATAAGACGGGCTTTGCCGTCTATCACCTGCAACGCTCCCTCGTGGCAGCCGGTCACGCAGTTGCCGCACCCGTCGCATTTGCCCTCGTCTATAGTAATGATCTGTCTTTTGGTTCTCATAAAATCTCTTATATCGCCACAGGCGGCCGGGGGCATGCCGCGCGCACCCTTTGGGGAAGGGGGGGCCCCAGCCTAATTTTCCCGGCTGGGGGGAAACCGCGCAACGGTTTCCATCTTCCAGGGTGCGCGCGGCATGCCCCCGACCGCCTCACCCGATAAATTTAAAGCAGGTCTTTAACCGTTATCGCGTCTATCTCGGCCAGCAGCCGGGTTTCTGTAAAGGATATTTTCTGGCGCAGCAGGCAGGTTGCGTGGCTCCGGCATACTTTTTCGCCGAAAACGCAGTCGTTCAGCTTCAGGGGCCCCTGCAGCACGGCCACCAGGTCGCTGAGCCTTATGTTTTCCGGGCGCCTGGCCAGGGCGAAGCCGCCGCCCTTCCCTTTTACAGCCTGCAAGATGCCGGCATTATGCAGTTTTTGAAGTATTTTGCGCAAAAAAGGCCTGGCGACACCTACTTCTTCCTGCATCTGGGTAACGGAGACAGTTGGTTTATTGGCGCGGGCCATAAAGATCAGCGCGCGGGCGGCGTAATCCACGTTCCTGTTTATTAATTGCATACGATTAATGATACCACATGGGTATCATTATGTCAAGGGAAAAACAAACCTGGTAGCCAGGACGGCAACGGACTAAACCCGTTTATCTTTTTTTGCCCCTTCCAGCGCCGCGCGCAGGCCCAGAAGGAGAGCGTCCGTAGTATAAGGTTTTTGAATAAAAGGGGTCTCAGGTTTTATGAATTCGGTCTTTATTATTGCGGGGTCGGTATAGCCGGAGATATAGACCTTGGCTATTCCGGGATTCGATTCTTCCACGCGTTTAACCAGGTCGAAACCGTTCATGCCGGGCAGGACTATATCGGACAGGATAAGGTCTATTTTCCCCTTCTGCCTCTCCTCCGCTATTAAAACGGCCTCGCTGTCGGTGGCGGCCTCCAGCACTTTGTAGCCGTTCTCCTGCAGGGTGCGGCGGGTCACGGAGCGCAGCACCGGGTCGTCCTCCACAAGCAGCACCGTCTCGCTGCCCGGCCTAAGGGCGGGGAAAGAGCCTGTCGTTTCCAATTTATCGACCGGCGCCTCGGAAAGCGGCAGATAAATAGAGAAGACGCTGCCGCGGCCGGGCTCGCTGTCCACCGAAATTACCCCCCCGCTCTGCCTTATTATGCCGTAAACCGTGGAAAGCCCGAGCCCGGTTCCCGACCCCGGCCGCTTAGTGGTAAAGAAAGGCTCGAAGATCCGGGCTTTTACCGCGGCGTCCATGCCGAGGCCGGTATCTGAAACCGAGATAACCGCGTATTTGCCCGGGATAATGTCAGAGCCCAGCAGGTAATCCGTGTATTCACAGGGATAGACCTTTATAACCAGCTTGCCGCCGCCCGGCATGGCGTCGCGCGCGTTTACCGCCAGGTTCAGCAGCACCTGCTCTATCTGCCCGGGGTCGACCAGGGCCGGAACCGGCTCCGGATGTTTCTGTATCACAAGCTGCATGTTCTCGCCTATCAGCCTGGACAGCATCTTCTGCACGCCCGCCGCGATAGCGTTAAGGTCCAGCACGCGCGGGGACATTACCTGTTTACGGCTGAAAGCGAGCAGCTGCCTGGAAAGCCCCGCGGCCCTTTCGCAGATCTGCTTTATTTCCATGGCGTCGCCCGCGATCTGGCCGCCCGGGGCGGCCGCCTTCCTTATAAAATCCGCGTAGGCGGACAGGGAGGTGAGGATATTGTTGAAGTCGTGCGCCACGCCGCCGGCCAGCTGGCCCAGGGCCTCCATCTTCTGCGCCTGGCGCAGCTGCTGTTCCAGCTTCTTCCTTTCGGTCACGTCGCGCGACACAACTACGACGCGGTGCGGTTTACCGTCCGCCCCTTTAATAACGTTGCCTATCGATTCGATGAACTGCGCGGAACCGTCCGGCAGCAGGAACCGGTACTCGGCGCGTTCGCCCTTTCCCGTTTCAACGGTCCTGCGGAATATTTCGCGGACCTTCTCCCTGTCGTCGGGGTGTATCTCGCTGAAAGAGTCGGTGCCTTTCAGCAGGGCCGGGTCCCTGAGCCGGGCGTAGGAAGGGCTGTTATAGACGCGGCGTCCCTCCAGGTCCACCACCGCCACCATGTCGGAGGTGCTGTTCATTGCCAGTTCTGCCAGCGCGTGCTCCGGGTCCCTTCCGCGCAGAAGCTCCGGCAGGAACCGTAAGGCCAGCCCGGACAGCGCGGCGCAAAGGCCGGAAGCCGCCGCCGCCCCCTCCCAGCCGGACAGGCCCGTTGCGCTGAATACAGCGAACCAGGAAATGAGGGAAGAGGCCAGGATAACGGCGGCCGCCTGGAGCGTTTTAGTCATAAGAGGCACGTGCTTTTATAGTTTAGTGTACCCTTCCGCGCTTGTCAATGCCGGTCCGGGAACACCGCGCGGCCGCGGGAACTGTGTTTAGCGCCCTAAAATTGACATAATATATGCGGAGGGAACTTATGAGAACCATTTTTGCACTGCTTTTACTTGGCCTGAGCGTAAGCGCGGGCGCCGATACCTTCATCCTTAACGACGGGGCCAGGATAGAAGGCGAGGTGACCGGAGAGATGGACGGAGCGCTGCTGGTTAATACCAAATACGGCTCGCTGACCATAAAAAAAACCGACATAAAAGAACAGCAGGCCCCGCCGGCCGCCGCTGTTCCGGCGCCGGCCCGGGTAGAAATTTCAAGCGCCGTGCCGGAAGCCGTTGGACTCTCCACCGCGGAGCCGTCAGTCGCTGTTTCCACCCGCCTGCCCGAAGCGGACGCGGCGCCCGCCCCGAAACTCACTTTCGAGACCATTCTTCCAAGCACTACTACACGCCAATTGGTCTACATGGAAGCCGGCGTGGCCGTGGCCACCGAAACTTTCGACTCCGGCGGGGCGCTGGTAAAGACCGAAGGCTCGATAAGCGACGGGACCTACACCGAATATTATCCCGACGGCGGGCTTAAGACCGTAAAGACCATGCGGGGAGGCAAGGCCGACGGGACCCTTAAGGCTTTCTATCCCTCCGGCACGCTGCAGATAGAGGCGTATTACCTCGCGGGGGCCAAAGAAGGCCAGTTGAAGTATTATACCCTGGACGGAAAGCCGCTGATGGAAGCCACCTACAAGAACGACCTGCTTAACGGCTGGAAAAAGGAATACGGCGCGGACGGGGCCGTAACCTCCGAATCCTATTACCAGGACGACCGCCTGGCCCGCCCCCCGGATCCGCGGGCGGCCGCCGTTATGCCCAAAACGGAACCCAAAGCCGAGCCGGGCTCCATGGTCACGGTAGACGTCATCAGCCTGGCCCGGGGCGAACGGTTCACGTTCAAGCTCAACAACAAGCTTGTCGGCAAGGCCACCCTGGACAAAGAGTTCAACATAATCAGCAGGGAAGGCAAGGTCCCGGACGGGACCGTAAGGGTTTTCAGCAAGGACGAAAAACTGGAGAAAGAGTTCGTCTTTGCGAAGAACGTCATCAAAACGCTGCGCATCTACGCCCCGGGCGGACCGCTGAAGGCGGAATATTCCTACGTGGACGACAAAGCGGTGAAAAAATAGAAGAAGCAGGCCGGGCT
>JAJZVJ010000246.1 GCA_021845705.1 bacterium | reverse complement strand
GACCGGCGCGCCGGGAGAGGTGATACTGGTAGGCGCGCATTACGACACTTTCAACAACCCCGGCGCCGACGATAACGCCAGCGGCGTGGCTGGCAGTGCTCAGCGCCGGGCGGAAAAGAATATATAGGCGCCGGCAACAACCGTGACGGCGATAGCTGCCACGCGGGCCAGCGTTTGCAGGTTCAGATCAACTTTGATCTTTATCTTTTTATTGATCTGAATGGTGCGCTCGAACCGCGGCGGTTCCGGCTCCGCGGGCGCCCCGCAGGCCGGGTTGGAGCAGTAAGCCTTCCCCTCCTCCACCGGCAGGCCGCACTTAGGGCAGTTCACGGGCGCTTCTCCGGCAGGATCTCCAGCCAGTAGCCGTCGGGATCCTCTATGAAATAGATGCCCATGGCCTCGTTCTCGTAACAGATACAGCCCATTTTTTTATGCAGTTCATGGGCCGCCGCGAAATCTCCGGCGGTAAAGGCGAGGTGGATCTCGTTATCGCCAAGGTCGTATTTTTCCTTCCGCCCTTTAAGCCAGGTCAGCTCCAGCTTATGCGGGGTAACTCCGTCGCCCAGAAAAACCAGCGTAAATCCGCCGTCCGCCGATTCCTTGCGCCGCGTTTCGGCGAGTCCCAGCGCCTCTTTATAGAACTTAAGGCTTTTCTCCAGGTCCAGCACGTTCAGGTTATTGTGCGCGAATGTGAATTTCATCGACCCTCCCTATCATCATCTAACAGGCTTCAAAAGCTTCCTTTTCCCGACAGGAACTAATGGTACAAAATCCCGCGGCAGGCTTGACACGGGCCAGTAAGGCGACAAGATAATTTACGGCGCGCGCGGCGCGCGCGGACTACCCAACGCGCTCCCTATTTTATATGCTTTGGGGGTACGGAGGATACTTATGAAATACCTTTTATTTTCCCTTTTGCTCGCCGGCGCCTGCCCCGCTATGGCGCAGGCCGTCCAACCGGGCGGCGACAAGGATATAAGGCTGCAGACTCCCGCCGAACTTACAAAGACGGCCGCGGAGCTTGAGCAGGCGCTTATCATGCAGCCCAACAACATTGAGTACAACATCAAACTGGGCTTCACCTATACCAGGCTGGGCAGGGCGGACGACGCGCAGCGCGTTTTTGAGACCGTGGTCCGTCTGGACCCGAAAAAGGCCATAGCCCATTATATGCTGGGCCTGATCTACGAAAAAGAAGGTCTTGAGGAGAAAGCGATAGCTGCCTGGACGGCCTGCCTTGCTAACGCCACCGAGCCGCGCCTGCACGACACGGCCTTAAAGCACCTTAACAACCTGAAAGCGCAGTGACAACCATGAAAAAACTTCTTTTACTGCCTGTCCTTTTCCTGCTTGCCGCCTGCGCCACCCCCCAGGTAGCCTTCAACCCGCGCGCAGATTTCTCTAACGTAAAGCGCGTGGCCGTACTGACCTTCAACGGCCCTAAAGGGGACGTCGCGGCCGACCTGATGACGCAGAGCCTGCTTATGCAAGGCGCCGACGTTGTCGAGCGACAGCGGCTTGACTCCGTTATGCACGAGCAGTCCCTCTCCAACTCCAGCTCTTTCGACCCGGCTACCGCCAAACAGCTTGGCAAGCTGCTGGGCGTGGACGCGCTCTTTGTGGGGACGGTGGCGGAAAGCACCCCGCAAAGTTCCTATATAGTGAACCAGTCGCAGAACCCGTACTTCACCACCATAACCCCGGTAAGCGGCGGCACCGTCTACTCCGAAGGTTCGGTCATGGGCATGCCCAATTCGCAGCTGCTCAGCACTACCGCCAATGTTTCGCTGCTGTCGCGCATGGTGGACGTGCAGACCGGCTCTATTATGTGGTCGGCCTCAATGACCTATGAGGGCTTCGACGTCGCTACGGCGATGAGGGGCATAACCAATTCCTTCGTCCGCTCGCTCTCCCCTATCTGGCCCAGCCTTTACAAGCCGAAATAGAAGGCCGCAAAAAAAGCCGGGCAAACGCCCGGCTTTTTCATTCCCCCGATCCACGATTTCAGATCCTTTATTTCCGGGTTTAATGCCCCTCGACGTGTATTACCGGCCTGTCCGTTATCTTCTCCCCCCTCAGCTCCTTGCCCAGGAAACTGTGCTTGCGGCCGTAGGAGAAGTAGATCACCAGCCCCAGGATGAGCCAGACGATAAGCCGCCACCAGTTGGCCGCCGGCAGCGAGGTCATAAGCAGCAGGCAGCTCCCTATGCCGAGCACGGGGACCAGCGGCACCCAGGGGCAGCGGAACGGCCTCTCAATGTGCGGGTCTAGCCTGCGCATTATCAGCACGGCGGCGCAGACCATTACGAAGGCGAACAGGGTGCCTATATTCGTCAGGTGCAGCAGCGCGTCTATGGGCAGCAGGCCGGCCAGGACGCAGACAAAAACGCTTATAGCTATGGTGCTCTTCCAGGGGGTGCGGAATTTCGGGTGCACGTCCGCGAAGAATCTGGCCGGGATAAGCCCGTCGCGCGCCATGGCGAGGAAGACGCGGGGGCCGCTGAGCATCATCACCAGGAGCACGGAGGTGATGCCGGCCACGCCTGCCGCGGCTATGATGAATTCCGCCCAGGGCAGGCCGGCCTGTTTAAAAGCGTCGGCTACCGCCGCGTCCTTGCTGAGCTGGGCGAACGGGACCATCCCGGTCAGCACGGCGACGACGGCGATATAGAGCACCGTGCAGATGACGAGGGACGCAATTATGCCTATGGGGATATCCCGCTTAGGGTTTATCGCTTCTTCGGCGTGCGTCGAGACCGAATCGAAGCCTATGTACGCGAAGAAGATTATAGCGGAACCCGCTATCATCCCCACCGGGTCGCCGCCGGCGTTGACCTGGCCGTACATGTGCCTGCCGAAAAAGCTGATCCCGGTCCAGCCGAAAGGGGCGAACGGGAGGTAATTAGCGGGATGGATGTAGAACGCGCCTACGAAGATCACGAACAGCACCACCGCCACCTTCAGGAACACCATAGCGGCGTTGAACCTGGCGCTTTCGCTGATGCCTTTTATCAGGATCAGCGTAACGCCTATCACCACGAGGATGGCCGGCAGGTTCACCCAGGAATTGGTGGCTATGAAATGGCCGTTATCGTAAGCGAAATGCGCCTTCTGCAGATATTCGGGAAGAGAGATCCCCAGCTTGGCCAGCACGCTCTGGAAATAGCCCGACCAGCCGTTCGCCACCGTGGCCGACCCCACCGCGTATTCCAGGACCAGGTCCCAGCCTATTATCCAGGCGAACAGCTCGCCCATGGTGGTGTAGGCGTAGGTATAGGCGGAGCCAGCTACCGGGGCCATAGAGGCGAATTCGGCGTAGCAAAGGGCCGCGAAGATGCAGGTGACCCCGGCCAGCGCGTAGGATACCATCAGGGCGGGCCCGGCCACCGCCTTGGCGGCCGCGCCGGTAGCCACAAAAATTCCGGCGCCTATGATGGCGCCCACACCCAGCGAGGTAAGGGTAACGGGGCCGAGGACCCTTTTCAGGCGGTTATCGTCCTTCATTCCCTCAAGAAGCCTCTTAAGGGATTTTTTAGCGAAAATATGTTTCATGCGTTCTCCCCTGATCTGACCGATCCGTAATTATATCTTTTATCCTTTCTTTTCCGGAAGGGCGGGCTGCAGGTGGCCGACCTTTGCCTAAAATTGTATATTGCCCATAACGTTCAGGAGGGAATACAGGCTTCGTTCATGGGTGTAAATAAAGCGATCCTCAAAACGGTTTTAGGCCTGGCCGCCGTAGTTCTGGCGGCCTCTCCGGCACGGGCCGGAACGCAAACGGATGCGGCTATACAAAGCGTTGTCACTGCCGCCGGGGCGGCGGCCAACGACGGAAAACCGGGACAGGCGCCCGCCACCGCTTCCGCGGCGAAAAAACTTAACTTCTACACTTTCCTGGCGGGGACCTCCTATTGGGAGCGCTTGCGCGGGAGCAGGCCCACCCTGCCGGCCGCGGCCGCCGCCTCCGCCGGCAGGTTCAAGCCTCTGGGTTATAATCTGGAACTGTCCTACCACCGCCGCGCCGCTGCGCAGGCGGACAGGGAACTGCGCTTCGGCTTCGACCTCGGGCTGTTCTATACCGAGAACGAAAAACAGTTCGACGCCGTTATCATACCTTCGGGCAGGACCATTAAAGGCAGCGTGAACTGCAGGGGTCTTTATCTTACGCCGAGCGTACGCTGGCTCGCGGGGCGCGCGGGCGGCTTAAGATTATCCGTTGGCGCGGGCCTTGGGTACTACCTGGCGGACCTGGCGGCCCAACTGTCGGACGGCATGGTGGTGGAAAGCTATTTCCGCAAGGGGACCTTCGGCGGCTACCTTTCCGCGGGGCTGAACGTTCCGCTCAGCGGGCGCCGCCCTGACGGAGCCGCTTTTATAGCCGAAGCCAAAGTTCATTTTTTTAATTTCGGCGGTCTTGGTTCAGCCGCGCAAAGCGGGGGAGACCTTGCGGGACCGATGTACCTGTTTCAAACCGGGTTTACTTATTAAGACGGCTGAAGCGGGCCCCCGGGCCGCAATCGGGTAGGAGGCGGGTGATTAGTTCACCCGCCGTCCTCACCACACCACCGTACGTACCGTTCGGTATACGGCGGTTCATCAGAACTAACAGGCCGAGGAAAGCCGCCTGCTTAAACTCGGAAATCCCAGTTTTTCCAAACATTCATTAGACAAGGTTCGATTAAGG
>JAJZVJ010000245.1 GCA_021845705.1 bacterium | reverse complement strand
AGGTTAAGGCTGGCGCTCGAGAACAGCAGCCCCGAGCGCTCGGTGCGCCAGACGTGCTCCACCCCCGGGTTAAGGCTGACGTTCCCTTTTTGCCCGGAGGAGGCGGTGCGCCTGGCCAGGTCCAGGGACAGGGTATAATCCTCCCGACGCTCGGAAACCCCCAGCCTTATCACCATGGGCGCCTTATCCTTGAGCGCCCCCACTTTAAAAGAAGGGTTGTTCACGTTCAGTATAGAAAATCCGGCGCTGTGGGCGCTGTCCGGCCTGAAAACCGCGCCGAGGTCGGCGGCCACCCCGAAAGCGGAATCGTTTCCGGAGGAAGCCGCGGCCTGCATTATCTTGAAATTCGCACCGAAGTCCAGCACCCCGGAGCCTCCGCGCTTGAGCTGCCAGGTGCCCCAGCCGAAAGAAACGGTCTTTTGCGTCAGGACACCGCCGTCGTCCCTGTACAGGCCGGCTATGGAAAGCGTGCCCATCTTGCCGTAGGCCATGCGCGGGAGCAGCGCCCAGACCCCGTAAGCCGCCAGGTCGGCCGGGCCCTGGGTGGTCCGCTTCGAAGAAAGGAAATGCGCGCCCGTCTCGAACTTGCGTTCGGAACCGGAGAGCGCGGGGTTGCCGTAAAAAGAGAGCGGGTCCTCGAGCGCGGCCGCCTCGCCGCCGAAACCGGCCTGCCTGGCCCCCGCCGGCAGGTCCTCGAAAAGGGCGAACGAAGGCGCGGGAAAAAAGAGCGGCAGAACGACCGCGGAAACGCGCAGAACGCGGAGGAACGCGGAGGAGAGGACCCCGCGGAACTCCGCGCCCCCGGGATGGGCGGTCCCGGTCCTTCTAGCTTTTCCCATCTGTTTTGCCTCCGGCGGCCGCCTGTTCTTTTTCTTTTTCACCCGCCACGTCCGAATAAAGCGCGATCTTGCCGCGGCCGTGCGATTTAACCCAGTAAAGGGCGTCGTCGGCCTTTTCCAGCAGGCCGTCCATGGAGGAGGCGTCAGCCGGGAAGGTGGAAACGCCTATGCTCATGGTCACGCGCAGCTCTTTGGTCCTGGAGAACGGCACCGGGATGCGCAGTTCGGAAAGCTCGCGGTTAAGACGCTCCGCCAGGCGCTGCGCCTCGGCGCCGCTGGCCTGGGGCAGAAGTATGATTATTTCGTCGCCGCCGTAGCGGCACGGGAAGTCTATCTTGCGCAGGTTGGAAAGGATCAGCCTGCCCGCTTCCTTGAGCACCTGGTCCCCTATCTGGTGGCCGTAGGTGTCGTTCACTTCCTTGAAATAGTCCACGTCGGCCCAGACGAGGGCCAGCGGCTGCTTGAAGCGCTCGGCGCGGTAGAACTCTTCCTGGAAGCGCTGGTTGAAATAGCGGCGCAGGGGAAGCTTGGTGAGCTCGTCGTAAAGGGAAAGCTCCTCCACCTTGTCGAAGAGGCGCGAATTATCCACGGCCAGGGCGATCTGCCCGCCGAAGGATTTCAGCATCGCGAGCTCCGCCGGCTCTATGCGCTGCTGGCTGAGCAGGTTGTCCACTATAAGCAGGCCTATCGTGACGCCCTGCACGGCGAGCGGCATGTACAGCACGCAGTCCTTGTAGCGCTCCATGAAAGCGCCGGAGCTGCGGCCCAGCACGATGTCGGCGAAGCGGTGCGCCCCGGCCTCGAGCGGGATCTCCTCGTAGGAGATGCTCTTTATCTGGCCGCGGATATCGGCGGAAAGTTCGCCCTTCAGCTTGCGGTTCTTCTCGTCTATCAGGTAGAGCCGCACCCGGTCGAAACCGAAATAGGTCTGTATGCCGGACAGGATATGCCGGAAGCTGTCGCGGACGCGCAGCGCGGTGGCGAAAACCTCGGTCAGTTCGGTTATCGCGGCCACGTTCTTGTCGTACTTGCGGTGCAGCGAGAAAAATTCGGCTTTATAATAGTCGCGGAGGTAGGAGCGCAGGTGGGCGTCGGCCCGCGCCGCCTCGGCCGGGGAAAAACGGCGCTTCCTGGGGGAGCGCTCCATGCGCACCAGCCCGAAGCTGGGCGTTACGCTGCGGCCGCCTGAAGGGTCGTAGTAGTCGAACTTGAAAGGCGAATAGAGAAAACTTCCTCCCGGGGTCCTGGAGACGACGTGGGAAAGCGTCTCTATGGCGCGGGCGGCCGCGGAACCGGGGGAAGGCCTCAGGTTCTCCTCGTGCTCGAACGAAACCCCGGCCGCGTGGCGCTGGCGCTGGCGCAGCAGGCCGCTTTTTTCGTCGTATTCGTAGAAAGAGGCGCCGTCTAGGGAAAACCGCCCCGAGACGTCTTCGAGGGCCGCCTTCATAAAGGCGTCATGTCCTTCATAAAAGGCCTGGCCGCCGTTAGGGATCTTAACGCTCTTTTTCATCTGTTATCGACCGTCAGACCGCGCTCATGTCCAAAGTCCGCCGGCTTCGCCGCCGGCCGCGCCGCTAATAGACCGACAGGAGATAATCCGCCTCTCCCTGCGCCATTATCAGTTCGCGCATCAGGTCCTCGCGGTCATAATCCTTTTTCGCTATCTTCAGCGACAGGTTCCAAAGCACGCGGTCAAGAAGCAGTTCCGCGGTCGGGTAGACCATGATGTTAGGTTTAAGCACCGGGGCCGAGAACAGCCGCTTATAGACCGCCGTTTCTTTTTCTTCCCTCACGCGTTCCTCGAAAACGGATCTCAGGCAAGGAAAAACGCCGAAGCTTTCCGCGAAAACGGACGCGTTCCTGGGCTCCATGGCCCAGGATACGAAATTCACCGCGGCGCCGTGGTCCTGCGCGGAAGCGGACACGGCCAGGTTATAGACCAGCGTAAGGCCGCCCCCGGAGGGATAGCCGGGGTAGGGCAGCATCTTCAGCCCCGAGCGGGCGGCCCCCGGCAGCTTCCGCGCCGAGATTATAAAAGCGCAGTCCTCGGCCTCGCGCGGCCCGTTCTCGAAACGGTCGGCGCTGAAAAGCTCTATCTTGCCGCTGACGGCCAGTTCCAGCCAGTCCTCAATGCCCCCGGCGGTTTCCTCGCGGCTGAAAGTAGCCCGGTTAAGGTCGTCCGAGAACAACCCTCCCCGGCGGCCCCACATCCTGGGAATTACGTCGGGCACTGAAACCGGGCCGGATGAGCCCGGCACGGAAAGCGCGCGGAAATTCCCCCGCCGGGCGGGCGCGCGTACCCGGTCCAGAGCGGCGCGGAAGCCCTCCCAGGAAGCCAATTCGCCGTCCGGGTCCGCGACCACGCCTTTAAGCGCCTGCGGCCGGTAAAAAAGCGCCGGCGCCTCCAGCCACCAGGGCGCCGAGTAGGCGCGGTTGTCCTCGTGGCGGCAAAGCTCTTTGAGTATAAATTCCGGATAACGGCGCTGCCCCAGCGCCTCCAGCCCTGAGGAGAGCTCGGACAGCAGGCCCAGCCTGGAAAAAAGTTCGGTCCAGTTCTGCGGGATCTCTATCACATCTGCCAGCGGGTTGCGCTTGGAATCGCGCAGATGCGCGAACAGGCTTTCCCAAAGACTGGAGCGGCTTTTTATAGAGAACTCGATATTCGAATCCGGGTGGGCGGCGGAAAAGCGGGCAAGCAGGCTCTTGAAAGCCAGATGCTTCCTGTAATCGTGGTCCGAAAGCAGCCAAATTATCATCAGTTAATTTATAATGCGCAGATATTACAGTAATATTGCGCGTTTAAGGCCGGGCCCCCTGGCGCACCCGCTTCCAGCCCGGTGTCGCCAGGTCCGGCGCCACCCTCAGGCTGTTGCGGAACTTAACGGCCTCTAACCGCCGCAGCGCGCACAGCGCGACCATAGCGGCGTTATCCGAACAATACGCCCTCTCCGAGAACCTGACTTCCAGGTCCGCCAGCCCGCCGAAGGCCGCCCTCAGCGCGCCGTTGGCCGACACCCCCCCGCCTACGGCGATCCGCGTAAGCCCGAGCGAACGCGCGGCGCCGGCCGTTTTTTTAACCAGCGTTTCCACCACGGCTTCCTGGAACGACCTGCAGATAAGGGCGGTTTCGGCCGCCGGCATCAGGCGGCCTTCGCGGTAAAAATCCTGGCCGAGCTTAGAGGCGAGATAGTAGCTTACCGCCGTCTTGAGCCCGCTGAAAGAGAAATCGCGCGTACCCGGCATGAAAGGCCTCGGGAACGCCGGCCCTTTCCCCCTGGCCCCGGCCGCCGCCTTTTCCACGGCCGGCCCCCCGGGGTAGGGAAGGCCCAGCAGCTTGGCGACTTTATCGAAAGCCTCTCCGGCGGCGTCGTCCCGGGTACGCCCCAGCACCCTGTAATCCCCGTAGCCGCGCGCATGCCAGAGCTCCGTATGCCCGCCGGAAACTATCAGCGCCAGCAGCGGAAATTCAAGCGGCCTGGCTACCCTGGCGTTCTCGAATTCGCAGGCAAGCAGGTGCCCTTCCAGGTGGTTCACCCCTATGAGCGGCGCGCCGGACAGTTCCGCGGCGGCCTCGGCCGCGACCCTGCCCACCATCAGCGCACCGGGAAGACCGGGGCCGCGCGAAAAAGCCACCGAGTCGAAAGAACCCGGTTTCAGCGGCAGCGCGACCCCCGCCTTGCGCAGGGCGCTCGAGAGCACCAGCGGGATCTTCTCAAGGTGCGCGCGGCTGGCGAGTTCCGGCACGACGCCGCTGTATTTGCGGTGCAGCTTTATCTGGGAATAAACGGTGTTCGAGCGCAGCCCCCGGCCTTCCAGCACGGCCGCGGAAGTTTCGTCGCAGGTAGTCTCG
>JAJZVJ010000244.1 GCA_021845705.1 bacterium | reverse complement strand
CCTAACAAACACACGGATGTCAACATGTTTAGTGCCTACATATCTAACGAATAAAAATGACGGAAATAGGCGAATTCTCAAGGGGAATGTCGGACTACAGATTGTTTGATATGCGGGGGAACTTCAGATTAACGCAACTGACTGCCGGGCATTACTTCAGAAAATGGGAGGGGACGTTCCTCAGTCAGCTGAGCCGCGGGGAGAACGCCGGAGCCCGGACATATTGATCAGGAAGGTTTTTGTTATAAGGAAAGAATCCGCTACCGGCTTAAAACTGGATTTTTTATTCCCCCCGATGTAAATGGTAGGTATTTCCACCTGGGCCAGCCGCCAGTTACCCTTTATTGCCGCGCTGATGATATCTATTTCGGTCTCGTACCTGCCTTCTCTCACGTTTTCGGACTTAACCATGGCGGCGGCGCAGGCCCTGGAGAAGCCGCGGAAGCCTGACTGGGAATCTATCAGCGCCCGGTTCAGAAATTGTCGGACAAAGCTGTTTATAATATTATTCCCCAGCCGGCTCCTGAACGGGACCTTCCCGGAAAAACCGCGGTAGCCTATTATAAATTCCCCGCCGTCGCGGCATGCCGCCTGGAAAGCGGGGATATCGGCCGGGCGGTGCTGCATATCCCCGTCCATGGTCAGCAGCAGCCCGCAGTCCGTCTCTTTAAGCGCCGCCCGCATACCGGCCAGCAGGGCCGCGCCTTTCCCCCTGTTCTCCGGGAAGGTGATCACGCGCACGTTATCGAATTTAGAGGCCTCGGCAAGGCTGGCCGCGGTGGAATCGGTGGAACCGTCGTCCACGGCTATAACGTGGTCCGCGTACACGGCGGCCCCGGCCACGGCCTGCCCGCAGAATTCGGCGATATTGTAGCAGGGGATGACCACGCAGGTGACCGGCGCTTTAGAAGCGGTCTCCGGCAGAGCTTTCACAAAGCCCGCAGTATCGAAATAGCCGGGCTTGTGCGCCACCTTGACGCAGAAAAGTTTACTGCCGCCTGGAATTTCATGCGGCAAAACTATATACCCGCCCGGACCCCTGAAAAATTTCTGGAACCGCGCCGTCCCCGCGGTTTTTCCCGAATCCGGGTCGCGCAGCTCGGCCCCGCCCTTTCTCCAGTTAAGCCTGAAAACAGCCCGCACGCAGCCCCCGGCGCCGTAATAAAGCGCGGTAAATTCCAGCCTTGCCAGGCTGCCGCGCAGGTCGGTCCTGAACCAGGCGGAATTCTTCCCGGTATGAACGGGGGTCAGCCTCGGACCGCCGGCATCGGCGGTATTCGAAAAATATTCGGCGTAGATGGAGCCGTTCAGGAGCCGGCTGATGCCGGGGAACTGGCTGCGGTAAAGCCCGGCGAGGATCTTTTTCTCTTTTCTTTCCGCGGCGCCCAGCCCAAGCCTGACGGGGAACTCTTCGTGATGGAACCGGCGGCCGGGGTGCAGCGAGTAGCGCAGAAGCCCGGGGCGCAGGTTTTCAGGCAGCGGCGCAAGCGCTATCTCCGCCAGGGCCGCCGCGGCGTTATGGTCGGGGTGCGTCTCGCCGAGGGAAGGAGCGACCAACAGGGTGGGTGAAAAAGCCTTTAGAAGCAGGCTTAACCGGTTTGCCAGGCCTGCCTTGGCCAGCGCCGCGGTAACGCCGGAATCCGGGACTTCCCAGAATTCGCTTTCTACGGGCCCGAGCCTTTTAAGTACCGCCGCCGCTTCGGCCCTGCGTTCAAGCGCGTACTTCCTCATGCCCGCGCTTGTGATAAAAAGTTTCTTCTTGGCGCGCATGTGTGCCAGGTGGTTCCTCTCTCCGTCCGTAAGGAACACCACTTTTACCGCGGCCCCGGCCGCGCAGGCGTCGCGCATCAGTTTATAGGAAGAAAGCAGTTCGTCGTCCGGGTGCGGGGCGAGTATAAGTATCCTGTCGGCGGACGTGAGTTTCATATTTTCCCGCCGTAGCCGCAGGGAAGCAGCCCGGTTTCAGCGGCCCTGTCCAGCGCCAGAATAGCGCCGCCGCAGCCCGCGGCCGGCTTAAAACTGTGGGGCCCCGCGGCCAGGCGCACGGTCCCTCCGGCGTATTTCCTGCCGTCAAGCAAGCCCCCGGCCGCGGCGCCGGAGGAGCAGAGCACTCGGTAAGCCAAAGGCAGCAAAACCTCGAAAGAGCCGCCGCCCAGCCGCTTGCCGGCGGCAATAACGTCAGGAGCGCCGCAAACCGGAAGATAGTTGCCGTTGAAGAAGGCCATATCGGCCGGAGTGAACCTGTATGAATATTTCATGTACGCCACCGGGGCGGCTTCACGCGCGCAGTCCTGCGGTATGGAATCTTTTATGGTCCCGTCTTTCAGGCCCTGCACCGCGAAAGTTTCCAGCGCGTAAAAAAAAGGCCTGCGCCAGAAAAGGCTTTCGCCCTTGGCGTCCATCACCATACCGCCCGGGCCTGGCTGAAGCTTAAGCATTACCGAGAGATCTTTGCGGTAGCCCGCGTTATTGTCCGCGAAGGCTTTTTCCAGCGCCAGGCGTCCGGAAACCGCCGCCAGCAGCAGTAAGGCCAGGGCGGTCCTTCGCGCCCTTAAGCCGGAGAAAACGGCCCACAGACCTTTTACGGCCAGCGCGCCGAGGCACAGGTAGGCGAGGGTCGTGAAAGGATAAACGGTCTGCGCCTCGCGGACCGGGTAAAGGAAAAGAACCGCCAGCGAAAACGCGACCGGCACTATAAAAGCGGCCGACTCCGCCCTTATACGGCTATTATAGACCTTCGCCGCGAAATAAGAAAGCCCGGAAGCCAGAAAGATAGCGGCAACGGCTATGCCTATATGCCCGCCGCTCCCTGGGGCGGCGCGCAGCGTGTAAAAAATAGCGAAGTGAAAGAACTCGGCAAGCGCGCCCGCATGGCCGAAATAAAGCAGAAGAAGGCCGGGGAAGACCAGCAGGCCGCCCAATAAGGCGGCCCCGGAAGACGCGATGAGCCCGGCCGGATAAAGCGCGAACAGCACCGGCAGGCTTAAAAGTTCAGGCAGCGCCGGAAAAGCCAGGGTCTTTAAAGAAACGCAGGTATTAAGGCCGTTCACCAGGCCGACCAGGAAGAACGATTTAACGGATGGCCTGCGCGAAGAGAAAAGATACAGTGAAAGCAGGAAAAGGGTTCCCCAAAGCGGCTCGGGGCGGGCCTGGGCCGCCATAAAAGGAAGCAGGGCGCCGCCGAGCAGGGCGGCGGAGAGATACCGCTCGCGGTCTTCATAGAACACCGACCGGGAAATGAGGACAAGCAGCAGGAGCTGCGCCGCCAGCCAGGGAAAGGCCAGGCGCCGCATCATTACAGGAAGATCGGGGGAGGGCTTGATGCCCAGCGCCTTAATTTCAAGCCCGGCCAGGAACTGGAAAGCCGGGACATGGTTATCGAAATAATCCCTGTAAGGCAGCTTTCCTTCGGCTGAGGAAAGAGCCGCGTGCAGATGCTGCTGCTCGTCGTTGCGGAAGACGGCGCGGCCGCCCAGGAACCAGAAAAAAAAGCAAAGCCCGGCAAAGGCCAGGGTGTAAAATGCGGGCGGGAAGATAGACGGGGCGGAAGGACTTAGCGCGTCGGCATGATTTTTCATGTTTCGCTTTTTAAAGCTTCTCTTTTGCCCGAGAACGCGGGCGCGGCTAAATAAACCAGCCCCCAGACCGCCAGCGCGCAGCCAACAGCCAGCAAAAAACTGCCTACAAGGTACTGCCCGGCGTAGCTTTTAACAGCCTGCAGGCCCGCGGCCCTGGAAAAAACCACCGGGCCCGCGGAGCGGCCCAGCGCCAGCCCGCCGGTCTTAAGGCTGGCGTAAACTATAAAAGGGATCAGCGGCGGGACGCTTATATTGCTGGCGGCGCCGGCTATAACCCGGTTAACCTTAAAAAGGGAAGCCGCGAGCAGCGAAAGAACTAGCTGAAAACCCCAGAAAGGCGCTATCCCGAAAAAGACCCCAAGCGCGGCCGCGGACGCGGTTCTTGAAGGCGTGTCCAATGATTCTCCGGCAAAACGGAGAAAGGCGCCTTTCCATTTTGCCGCCATAGATATAGTATTCGAATGTTCCATTACCTGCCCTTTCCCGGTCAGCCCCGGCTAAAACCTGTACGCCAGCTGCGCGCCGTTCGGGTAAGGCAGCAGCGTAAGATCGGCCGGCGCCGAGTTCCTGTTCTTTGAGGCCACCCAATTGCCTATAGACCAGCCGATGGCCCCGCCCAGGATAACTTCGGAAAGGTAATGCTTCCTGTCATAGAGCCTGGACTGCGCCACGCCCAGCGCCACACCGTAAACCAGCGGCGTGTGCCAGTAGCCGAACGTACTTCGCAGGTCCACATCCAGCACCGAGGCAAGGGCGAAGGCCGCCGTGGTGTGCCCCGACGGGAAGGAGTAGCGGTGCCAGGTAAAAGGCTTAAAATTACTGGGAGACTCCCCGCTGGAGGGCAGCGCCCGGCCGGTAAGGTAATTTAATACCGGATTTATCATCAGCGCCGCTATAACGCTGGCCTCGGCGGCATCCGCCGCTATTCTGCGCATTGTTGTGCTGCCAAAGACCATACCCCCGATATATAAACCCGAGATTAGGGGGACCTGGTACCTGGAATCCCCGAAATGTGTGGTGGCGTTACTAAGGTGCCTCAGAGACTCCCCCCTGTGGGCGTCGTAAAAATCCGCCACTGAATCATCTACAAACAGGGCGCCGCCGGTGGCGGCCA
>JAJZVJ010000243.1 GCA_021845705.1 bacterium | reverse complement strand
GCGCGGGGGCCCTTATGCTGCTGGCCGCTTTCAGCCTGCTGGGCGCCGGCGCCGGGGCGCTGGATTTTTCCTCTTTCACTTCTCCTTCGCGCGGGATCGCTTCCGCGGTCTTCCTTCTGTCCCTTTGCGGTTTCGGCCTGAAGGCCGGGTTCATCCCCCTTCATGTCTGGCTGCCGGAAGCGCACCCCGCCGCGCCCAGCCATGTTTCCGCCGTGATGAGCGGGATAATGATCAAGACCGGGATTTACGGGATCATCAGGGTGCTTGGCTTTATAAAACCCTGGGAGGTATGGTGGGGCTGGACCTTGCTGATACTGGGCGCCGTCTCCTGCCTGCTGGGAGTACTTTTCGCGCTGGCCCAGCATGAAATAAAACGGGTCCTGGCTTATTCCAGTATCGAGAACGTAGGGATAATCCTTATGGCCGCAGGCCTGGGGATGGTGGGCACGGCATGCGGCGCCTATACGCTGGCCGGGCTCGCCTTCGCGGGCGCGCTGCTCCATATACTGAACCACTCGCTTTTCAAGGGCCTGCTGTTCATGGGAGCGGGCTCCGTACTGCATGGCGCGGGCACCGCCGAACTTGAAGCCCTGGGAGGTCTTTCAAAACGCATGCCGCTTACCGCGCCTCTTTTCCTGGCCGGCGCGGCCGCCGCCTGCGCCCTGCCGCCGTTGAACGGCTTCGCGGGCGAATTCCTTATATACATAGGGGCCTTCCGTTCTATAAATTCCGCCGGTCCCGCCGCTTTGGCCGGCGTGGTCTCGGCTCTCGCGCTCGCCTCGGCCGGAGCCCTGGCCGCCGCGGCTTTTACGCGCGCGGGAGGCGCGGCCTTCCTCGGCGAGCCGCGCTCCGCCCGGGCCGCGGCCGCGCATGAAGCCGGACCTCTGATGCTCTTCTCCATGCGGACGCTTGCCCTGCTCTGCCTGCTGGCCGGCCTCGCCGGGCCGTTCCTGCTCAGGCCGCTCGGTTTTGCCGTCGCTTCAGGTTTCGGTTCTTATTATGGCGCGGCGGCGGCGGAGGCCGCAATGGTCCCCCTCTCCTATATCTCGCTGGGCGGCCTGCTGCTGATCGCGCTGATAGCCATCGCCGCGCTTCAGCGGCGCGCTTTCCTGGGCTCCAAAAAGCCCGCAGAAGGGCTTACCTGGGACTGCGGCTATGCCGCTCCCTCTCCGCGCATGCAGTACGGCGCCTCCTCGTTTTCCCAGCCCCTTACCGATTTTTTCCAGCCCATACTCCGCAAACTGGGCCAATACCCGGTGATCTCCGAATATTTCCCGGGCCGGGCGTCGTTTTCCAACGAAGCCCAGCCTGTTTTTTATAACGCGGTCTACCTGCCGGCGGCCAGGCGTTTAAGGAACCTGGCCTACAGGTTCAG
Source organism: bacterium (assembly GCA_021845705.1). GTDB lineage: Bacteria > Elusimicrobiota > Elusimicrobia > Elusimicrobiales > UBA9959 > UBA9959. Next base: position 3,325 of record JAJZVJ010000243.1, on the reverse strand, counting down.
CTGGATACAGCACGGCAGGCTGCAGATATACATACTTTATATCGTCGTGACGCTTATGGGGCTTTTGTTATGGAAACTTTGAAGCCGCTGGGTCAGTACCTGGCCGTGATGCTCCTTTCCCCGCTGCTGCCGGGGGTGATAAACCGCGTTAAAGCGTTTTTCGGCGGCCGCCGGGGCCGGCCGCTGCTGCAGCTTTATTCAGACCTTTACAAGCTTACCCGCAAGACCCCGGTTTACAGCCGCACGACCACGTGGGTATTCAGGGCGGGACCTGTTATCGGCGTCAGCGCGATGCTGACCGCTCTCGCCGTCCTCCCTTTCGCCGGCCGTCCTTCTTTCCTCGCTTTTGACGGGGATTTCATTTTCCTGATATATCTCCTGGGGCTCGCCCGCTTCGCGACCGTCCTTGCCGCGCTGGACACGGGTTCCGCCTTCGAGGGAATTGGCGCCAGCCGCGAAATGCAGTTCGCGGTTTTCGCCGAGCCGGCCTTTTTCCTGGGGCTCGCGGCGCTGGCCAGGGTGACCGGCCATACTTCCCTGTCCGCGATGTTCGGCGCGCTGACGGAAGATATCTGGCGTACCGCCGCGCCGGTACTCGCGCTGCTGACGGCGTCGTTCTTCATAGTTCTCCTGGCGGAGAATTCCCGCGTGCCCGCCGACGATCCCGACACCCACCTTGAACTGACCATGATACACGAGGTGATGGCGCTGGACCACAGCGGCCCGGATCTTGCCTGCATTCTCTACGGCGCGGCGCTTAAGTTCTGGGTCTTCGGCGCGCTTATCGCCTGCATGGTGCTGCCGAGGCACAGCGGTTCGTGGTTCTCGGACTCGGCGCTCTTCCTGCTGGTCATGTTGGCGACCGCCGCTGCGGTCGGCGTGGTGGAGTCCGTGATCGCCAGGCTGCGGCTGATAAAGGTCCCGTATATGCTTATCACCGCGTTCGCTTTTTCGGCCCTGGCCCTTATATTCCAGATGGGACGTTAGACGGAGTTAAGAGAAGATAAACTAAAGATGCACACTTTCGCGGAACTTATTATCGTATTCGTGATACTGATGGACCTGGCCCTGGCGGTGACCGGCTCCCTTTCCACCTGCATAAAACTGGTGGCCCTGCAGGGCGTGGTGGCCGGCGTCCTGCCGCTGCTGGCGGGGCACGGCGCTCCGTACGTGCGCGCCGCCCTCTTCGCGGCCGTAATTGTAACCCTGAAGGGCGCGGTTTTCCCCTGGCTGCTGATGAGGGCGCGCGACAAAAGCGGCGCGCGCAAGGACGTCGAGCCGCTTATCAGCTACCCGGCCTCTATCATGCTCTGCCTCGGGGCTTTCATCGCTTCTTCGTGGATGGGCTCGCGCCTGCCGCTGCCGGAGACGGAAGTTGCCTGGATAGTGCCCGCGTCGCTCGCCACTGTCTTTACCGGGTTCCTCCTTATCACCACCCGCACCAAGGCCATAACCCAGGTGCTGGGTTATCTCGTGATAGAGAACGGGATCTATATCTTCGGGCTGGCCCTTTTTGTGGAGCAGCCCATGATGGTGGAACTGGCCATACTCCTGGACGTGTTCGTGGCGGTATTCGTGATGGGCATAGCCATCTTCCATATCAGCCGCGAATTCGACCACATCGACACCGCGGAACTTTCCGAGCTGAGCGACTGGCGCCGCGGGGAGTACGGCAAATGATAATGCTGATGATGCTGTTGCCGCTGGCCGCCGGGGCGCTGGCCTTCATGATCACGGGCGACAGGCCCCGCAGGGCCCTGCTGCTCTGGACCGCGCGCCTGCATTCCCTGCTGACCGCGCTCGCCGTCTGGGACCATGCCGCGGGGGGAGCGGTATCCGGTTTCATTTCCGGGGGCGCCCCCTTCCGGACGGCCCCGCCCGGAGCCGCCGCCTGGTTCTCTTTCGACCCGCTCGGACTTTTTTTCATCGCCATTACCTCCTCGCTCTTCCTGGGCGCCTCCCACTACGCGGTGAGCTACCTGGCCGCGGAGAAGCTGGGACCCGGCGAGAAAGCCGATGGCGCATTCGTTTTTAATAACGAGCCGGAGACCGTTTTTACGGGCTGCCTGCTGCTGTTCCTGGCCGCTATGACGGCGGTTACGGCCAGCCGCCACATGGGCATGCTCTGGGCCTCGGTGGAAGCCACTACGCTGCTGAGCGCGCCGCTGATCTATTTTCACAGGCACAAGCGTTCCCTGGAAGCCACCTGGAAGTACCTCCTTATCTGTTCGGTGGGGATAGCCCTCGCCTTGATGGGGAACCTATTCCTCGGCGCGGCCGGACTTAAGACGGGCGCCGGCCTCGACCTGGATACCCTGCTGATAAAAGCCGCGCTGCTCAACAAGCCACTCCTTAAAGCGGCCTTTCTGTTCCTTTTTGTGGGCTACGGGACAAAGATGGGCCTTTCCCCTTTCCATACCTGGCTGCCCGACGCGCACAGCGAGGCGCCCGCCGTGGTTTCCGCACTGCTTTCCGGAGCGCTTCTGAACTGCGCCTTCCTGGGCATCCTGCGCGTCAATGCCGTCTGCGCCGCCGCGGGTCTGGCTGATTTTACCGGCGGGATACTTGTCTTGTTCGGGCTGTTCTCCATCCTGACCGCCGCCCTGTTCATGCTGGGCCAGCGGGATTACAAGCGCATGCTCGCTTATTCGAGCATAGAGCACATGGGCATAGTGGCTATAGGCGCGGGGCTGGGCGGCGCCGCCGTTTTCGGGGCTCTGCTGGGCGCCCTCTGCCATTCTCTCACCAAGGCGGGCCTGTTCTTTACCTCCGGTGTGATCCTCGCGGCGGAGAAGACTAAGCGGATAGCCGATGTGCGCGGCCTCTGGCGCCGCGCGCCGTCGACCGCCGCGCTCTGGCTGGGCGGCTTCTTCCTTATAACCGGGACTCCTCCCTCCGGCATTTTCCTGGCCAAGTTCATCGTTCTCAGGGAGGCGGTGTCGCTGAAACATTACGGTCTCGCCGCCGCCTACCTTGCCTTCCTGGCCATACTGTTCGCGGGCATGACGAGGGTTTTCATCTCCATGACCTTCGGAGAACATACGCCGAAGCCGGACGAGAAGCCCTTTGAGGAGCCCGCGGGCCTGCTCGCCCCGGCGGCTTTTTTCTTCGGCTGCGTGATACTGTTAGGGCTCTACATCCCGGGCTGGCTCGCGGAACTTATGCGCGCCGCGGCGCAGAATATCGGCGGCAAACTATGAAAGTAGAACATCTCTCCGGTTTTAACTTCGGCGCCGCCGACCTGGACCCTTCCATCTTCTTCGAGACGGCGGCCTCGCGCCTTGCCTCCGGAGGCAGGGCGCTCGCCTATTTCGCCGTTCCTGAG